>CAYQQT010000659.1:0-2484 GCA_964419375.1 uncultured bacterium | reverse complement strand
TCGAAGAGCACGCTGAGCGGGATGTGGGCGCGCGAGGCCACCTTGATGAGGCGATCGTAGTGCGACGGTGCGGCGCTCACACGGCCCCCGGCACCGCCCGCCAGAAAGCGGGATCGGGTGTGAAGCGCAGGTCGAAGGCGGGGATCCCCCGCGTGAGCGCGGCCGCGATGTCGAAGAACCGGCTCACTTCGGGCGTGTCCACGCGCGAGAAGAAGACGCTCGGCAGGAGCTGGCGCACCGCCTGCAGCGGGGACAGCCGCGTGACCGTCGTCTCCGGCGCCTGCGTGAGCCGCAGCAAGCCTGCGAGCGGGGCCGAGGTCGGGCTGCCGCGCCACGGCACCGAGGACACCACGTAGCCGTCCTCGCCGGGCCTGATGGCCGTGATCTCGTCGGTCACGATGCCCTCGCCCACGAGGCCCGACACCGTCGTCTTGCCGCTGCCGGAAGGACCGAAGAAGACGAACGCGCCCGCCTTGCCGATGATCGTCGCCGCATGGAGGAGAAAGCCCCCTTGTGAGAGCAGGCGGCCGGCGTAGATCGCGGTGAGAAACGTCTCGAGCGGCTCCGCCTCCGCCGGCTGGCGGATCCACCCGTCACCAGCGGCCTGGTCGAACGCTCCGCTGAACCCGGTGCCCTCGATCGTCAGCATCCCGTCACGGCCGGCGATGCGAGCGTACGGTCCCGTCCACGACGCGGCGACGGCGGGAGCGGGAGGATCGACAACCGTGATGTCCACCCCGAGCGCGGGCTCCGTGCGGGCGGGGAAGTCGGCGTACCTGGCCGCGAGCAGTGCCGAGAACGCGGGATCCGCGCACCGCAGGCGGCACGCGACGCCGGCGATCTCGAGCGCGGCTACGAGCTTTTGTGTATGTTGCATGCACCGCCCTGGGCCGGCATCTTGCCGCAGGTCGAGAAGACGTACGGCTCGAAATCTTCCTCCCAGGCGAAGTCCGGGCACGTGTACGGCCTCCGCGAGGCTTGCCGCGGCGTGTCCTGTGACCGCGCGTTCTCACCACTCATCGGCTGCCCTCCCGTGACGCCAAGCTGTACGCCTGCGACGACCTTAGCACAGCGGTGCTCATGCGGGGCGGCACACCCACCAGCACGGCGCCGCCTCCTCGGCCTGGAATCCCGCCGCCTCGAGCTCGCGGCGCACGTCCGCGGGGCCCGCGTAGTCGTGGAAGAAGCAGGCACGCTGGGGATCGCTCCCCTCGGAGACCTCGCGCATGTAACCGTCGCCGGGCTCGGAGAAGCGCGCGCGCCACCCCAAGCGCTGTGCCACCGTCCTCACGGCGTCGACGAGACGGCTGCGGGAGATCAACCCGCGCGGCTGCCGGTACACCACCATCAGCGCGAGCACGGCGCCGGGCGCGAGCGCCGCCGCGATGCGCCGCAGCGTGTCGATGCGCAGCGCGCGGCCCGGAATGTGGTGCAACGAGCCCGCGAAGAAGGCGCCGTCGTACGAGCCGGGCGTCTCCGCGAGCGTGGTGGCGCTCTGCACGCGGAAGTCGATGGCGAGCCCCAGACGCTGCGCGTTGCGCCGGGCGGCCTCGATCATGCGCGGCGCCACGTCGAGGGCGACCACGCGGTATCCCATCCGCGCAAAGCCCACAGCCTCGCGGCCGCCGCCACAGCCGACGTCGAGCAGCCGGCCACCGGGCGCCACGTGCTTCTCGACGAGCGTGCGCTCGATGTCCTCGAGGCCGCGCCGCTCGAGCGCCCCGTACTCCGTGGACTCCACGGGACCGTCGTACTTGTCACGCACGCCGGCGAGCGCGGCCTCCGTCGAGCCCTGGAAGAGCGGCGGCGTGAAGGGATGGCGCAACCGTTCTGTCGCTTCGAGGAGGTCGATGGCCGGGCGCCAGTACCGGGTCGGCAGCCGCCGCAGCAGCCCGCGCTCGAGCGCGACAACCGCGCGACCCCGCTCGACCGCCACCACCGTTCCCATCACGTGTGCGCCGGGGGGCGATGGCATCCCCGCCCGCCGCAGCGACACCCGCGAGTCCTGCTCGCACAAGAGCAGGCGGCCGCCGGACGCCTCGGCGCGCACGTGCAGGATGTCGGCATCCCTGAAGGGTGGGAGGGGCGCAAGCAGCTTCAGGCGGGACACCGTCTTTTCTCGCTCGAGGAGCACGACCTGCCTCATCGGCGCGCGACGAGCTCCTTGTCGAGGAGCTGGCGCGCGAATGCCTCGACGTCCTCGGCGGCCTGCGCCCGCGGCACGTCGAACTCCTCCACGATGACGTCGATGATGTCCTCCACCGTGCGCTGCCCGTCGATGAGATCCCACACGCGGCTGCCGACGTCGTTCAGTCCGCGCAGCACCTTGGTGTCGAGGGAGAGGATCACCGCTTCACCCGCGATGAGCCGCCACGCGCTCGTGGGCGCCTTGGTCAGGATCACCGCGCGATCCAGGCCACCACGTGAAAGGGCGCGCGCGCCAGCAGCCACGCGGGCCGCCGCCACCCCGCGGCGGTCACCGCC
>CAYQQT010000658.1:0-2486 GCA_964419375.1 uncultured bacterium | reverse complement strand
TGCGTCCATGCGTGTGATCCTCCTTGATCTTCCAACGGGCACGACACCTACCGCGGTTCCGGATCGGGCCGGTCCCGTTGGCGCGGGCGGCCTAAAGCGGGGCTAAACAGCCGATAAAAGTGACGAAGTGATATCACCTCGCCCGCCGGGGTGTCAACGCCAATCGGGCTACGAGGAGCCAACCGAGGGTTGGGGGGCTTGGGCGGCCCTTCGAGGTCCCCATCCAATTACCCGAGCGCCACTACCCGCTTCTGGGCCGGGAAGGTCAGGGCGAAGAGGACGGCGAGGAGGGCGATGGCGAACGACGCGCCGTAGAGCCAGACGTAGCTGCCGAGGCGGTCGTGGATCCAGCCGCCCGCGAAGGAGCCCAACCCCATGCCGATGGTGGAGATGAGGAACACGGCGCCATAGGCCGTGCCCATCACCTTCTCGCCGAAGTAGTCCCGCGTCACGAGCGCGTACAGCGGCATGACGCCGCCGTACGACATGCCGAAGAAGACCGCGAGGGCGTAGAAGGCCAGCAGCTCGCGGGCGAAGAGGTACATGACGACCATCACCGCCTGCAGGGCGAGACCGGCGATGAGCGTGGGCTTGGCGCCGAAGCGGTCGGCGAGAACGCCGCCGCCGATCCGGCCGCCGATCGATGCGAGGCCCGACACACCGAGCACGGTGGCGGCCGCCATGCCGGGCACACCCTGGTCGATGGCGTGCGTCACCATGTGGAAGATCGGCCCCGAATGCGCGGCGCAGCACGCCAGGTGCGTGAGCGCGATGGCCCAGAACTGCGGCGCCGTGATGACCTCGCGCGGCGTGTACTCGCGTCCCACCGCCGCCGTGCCCCCCCGGGCCTGCGCGCCCATGTCGCCCGGCTCTTCGCGGATGAGCAGCGCCACCGGGATGATCACGAGCCAGGCGAGGTCGCCGATGACGAGCATCGCGATGCGCCAGTCATAGGCGGTGGTGAGCGCGCGCGCGAGCGGCGCCACGAGCAGGATGCCGAGTCCGATGCCGGAGGAGACGAGCGCCACCGCGAGGCCGCGCCGCGCCGTGAACCACTTCGTGGCCGTCGAGGTGAGGGGCGCGTAGAAGGCGCCCACCGCGAAGCCCACCATGAAGCCGAAGGCGACGTAGAGGTGCCAGAGCGCCTGCGCCTGGCTCCCGAGCACGAGGCCGAGGCCGAGGAGGACGCCGCCGCCGATGGCGACGCCGCGGCCCCCGATGCGGTCGGAGAGCGCGCCCCAGAACAGGGAGCCGAAGCCCATCGCGAGCCAGTTCAGGAGCGCCACCGTCGAGATGGCGCCGCGGCTCCAGCCCATCGTCTGCTCAATGGGCTGGAGGAACACGGCGAGCGAGAAGAGCGCCCCCATCCCCATGCAGATGATGGCGGCGGCGGCGGCGAGCACGATCCAGCCGTAGAAGAGTCGGCCCTGACTCATGAGCGGCAATTACGATAGCATGCTCGCCATGCGGGAATTCTTCTGGCCCATCGTGGCCTTCGTCCTCGTGAGCGCCACCGCGCTCACCTTCCGCGCGGCGCTCTTCGCCGGCTTCCAGCGCTGGACGGGAGGCTCGCGGGCCGACAGCGTATTCCTGCAATCCGTGCGGCTGCCCTCCGTCCTCTGGTGCCTCGTGCTCGGCCTCTTCGTGGCCATCGAGGTGGCGGAGATGCCGCGGCGGCTCAGTGTGCAGCTGCACACGGTGCTGGAAGCGGCGGTGATCCTGTCCGTCACCATCACGCTGGCGGGCGTGCTCGCCTCCCTGGTGGCGGCGGCGGGCGAGCGGCGCGCGCTGGCGGGCGGGGTGACGGGGCTCGCGCAGACCACGGTGCGTCTGGTGATCCTGGTCGTGGGCGGCCTCGTGCTGCTCAGCTCGTTCGGCATCGCCATCACGCCCATCCTCACCGCCCTCGGCGTGGGCGGCCTCGCGGTGGCCCTCGCCCTGCAGGACACGCTGTCCAACCTGTTCGCGGGCATGCACCTGCTCGCGGACAAGCCGATCCGCGTCGGCGACTACGTCAAGATCTCGACGGAGAACGTGGAGGGATTCGTGGTCGACGTCGGCTGGCGCTCCACGCGCGTCCGCCTGCTGCAGAACAACGTCGTGATCGTCCCGAACTCCAAGGTGGCGCAGTCGGTCATCACGAACTACGAGATGCCGGAGCCGCGCATGTCGCTGCTGATGACGATCTCGGTGTCGTATGCGACGGATCCCGATCATGTGGAGACCGTGCTCGTCGAGGAGGCGTCCGCGGCGGTGGGCGAGGTGCCGGGCCTCCTGGGGGAGCCGAAGCCTTTCGTGCGGTTCATCCCGGGATTCGGCGATTACTCGCTCGACTTCACGCTCATCTGTCAGGTGGCGACCTTCGTCGACCAGTTCAGCGTGCAGCACGAGCTGCGCAAGCGCATCCTCCGCCGCTTCCGTGCCGAGAATATCGACATCCCGTTCCCGACCCAGGCTCACATCGACGTCTCGCCTCGCGGGTGACT
>CAYQQT010000657.1:0-2488 GCA_964419375.1 uncultured bacterium | reverse complement strand
CAGATGATCCTCACGTTCACATCGAGCTCCCGGCGCTATATAGTTTGCCGCTGAATGCCGTACCCGACGACCTAACTGGTAGGAAGGATGTATGTCGATAGTGCGCATTGCTGTGTTGGCTCTCATCGCGTTGTCTTTCGCTGACGCCGCGGCAGATCCAAAGTACGTCATGCCGCGTCAGTTGGTGAAACATGCACGGCAGGTTGGATGCTCACAGGTCGAGGATTTCTTCGATGTCAACGGAATGATCGGGCCGCCATATGTGTACGGGTACTTGCCTGGGAACACCGAAGACAGCGCCGCATTCTGGTGCGAGAGAAGGAAGAACGGCGAGCGCGAGTTCTTTCTCGCCGTAATGGTCGGGCAAGGTCGAGCGGAAGGTGGGCTTGCGTGCCCTCGCCTGATTCCGTGGCACAACTACCCGGGGGGACTAGGACTCTACCGGAATCCCAATGATTCTCTGGAAGCATTTACGTATCTCGATCCACCGAACGAGAAGGGGCCTCGTGGCCGAAAGGTCATACACAACGCAATACAGAGCAGCGTTCCGGGGCAGTCGACAACGTTCTATTGTCACGAAGGGCGATGGTTGGTTAGAGGGCAGCACTGATCAGCCACTGTCGGGACCGTGGCTTGAGCGTGACTATCACCGCCGCGGTGGCGGTGGCCACCCGCCTGGGGTCGGTCGCCCCGTCTTTTCCCGGTTGCATCCCCGGCGATGCCCGTGGCATCAAAGCGGTACGCGCCCGCCGCACACGGTCGGCGGGCGGGAGAGGAGGACATATGGGAGCCAAGGGTGAAGCGCTGGCCAAGCAGTTCGAGGCGAAGGTCCAGGAGGCCACGAAGGTCATCGAGCGGCTGAGCGACGCGGACTGGAAGAAGACGACCGCCGCGGAGAAGTGGTCGGTGGGCGTGGTCGCCCATCACATGGCGATGGCGCACGCCGGTATCTGCGGCATCGTGAAGACCATCGCCGGAGGCGGCTCGATTCCCGACTTTTCGAAGAAGAAGCTGGACGACATGAACGCCGCCCACGCCCGCGACTTCGCGGGCTGCACGAAGTCCGAGACCCTCCAGCTCCACCGCGACAACGCGGCCGCGGCCGCCGCTCTCGTCCGCGGCCTCGGCGACGCTGACCTCGCCCGCAGCGGCACCGTGATGAAGGAGATGCCGGCCGTGACCGCGGAGCAGATGGTGACCGGGGGTCTCATCAAGCACATCGACGAGCACATCGCCAGCATCCGCGCCACGGTCGGCGCCTGAGCGGCCGCGCGCTCGATTTACATGGGGGCCTCGACGGGTCCCCAAGCGCTTGATTCACATGGGAGACCTCGAAGGGTCCCCCAAGCCCCCAAACGCTCGGAGCGCCCCGGCGAAAGCCGGGGCGCTCCTCGACGCTGGTGACGGCCGGCGGCGCTGCGCCTGGGTCAATCTCGCCAACCCTCGCTACGTCGCGTATCACGACGCGGAGTGGGGTGTGCCCGTGCACGGCGACCGCCGGCTCTTCGAGCTGCTGACCCTGGAAGGCGCGCAGGCGGGGCTCTCGTGGGAGACGATCCTGAACAAGCGCGACGGCTACCGCCGCGCCTTCGCCCGCTTCGATCCCGCCAGGGTCGCGCGCTTCACGGCGCGAGACGTGCGGCGCCTGCTGCGCGATCCCGGCATCGTCCGCCACGAGGGCAAGATCCGCTCCACGATCGGCAACGCGCGCGCCTTGCTCGCCCTTCAGCGGGAGGTGGGCAGCTTCGACCGCTTCGTATGGGGATTCGTGGGCGGCACGCCGCTGCGCCGCAAGGCGAGCGCGCGTGGCATCCCCGCGCGCACGCCCGAGAGCGACGCGCTCAGCGCCGCCCTCAAGGCCCGCGGCTTCACCTTCGCCGGCACCACCATCTGCTACGCGTTCATGCAGGCCGCCGGCCTCGTGGACGACCACGCGCCCGCCTGTTTCCGCGCGCGTGGCGCGTCCCGCCGTCCTACGCGGACTTCATGACGATTTGCATGCTGCGACACCCTGAGCAGCGGCCCACCTCGACCTTCAGGTCCATCAACTGGTGTCTCAACATGCTGATCTGGCTCGCCGGCACGTCGATGAACTGCGCAAGACAGCTGATACACACATTTTCGGGATGCGTCCGCAGGTAGGTCGTGATCAGGTGACGCTGCGCATCCATATACTCTCCGGCCACAGTCGGCACTCCTCCTCGCGAAGCAACGGCGTGAGGCCGAGCAAGCGGGATGCCGTGATGCCTTTCTGGAGATTTCGCATCAAGCGGCGTCCTGATGTGTCAAGCGCCGGACAGTCGTGACGGCACAGCCGTCGATCTCGACGCCGGCGACGACGCGGTGGCTCGCCGCCGCCTCAGCCCGTACCATCCTGCAAGGAGGGCGCATGCCGCAATCGAGAACGGTGACCGTGTCCATCGGCTGTCCGCTGCGGCACGTGTACGACTTCGTCTCCAACCCCGAGAACCTGCCGAGGTGGGCGGCG
>CAYQQT010000656.1:0-2490 GCA_964419375.1 uncultured bacterium | reverse complement strand
GGGGGCCGACTCTTGCTGGTGCCGAAGGGGGGACTCGAACCCCCACACCCTTGCGGGCACATGACCCTGAATCATGCGCGTCTGCCAATTCCGCCACTTCGGCTCGGTGGGCTCGTCCATAATACGGATTGGGTATGCCGAGTCAAGCCGACGAGCAGTCGCGCAACATCGCCACCAACCGGCGCGCGCGCCACGAGTACGAGATCCTCGAGACGATCGAGGCGGGCCTCGTGCTGCGCGGCACCGAGGTGAAGTCGCTACGCGACAGCCAGGTGACCTTCAAGGACGCCTACGCGACCATCCGGAACGCCGAGGGCTGGCTGCGGGGCTGTTACATCAATCCGTACAGCCACGGCACCGACGCCAATCACGATCCGGAGCGGGACCGCAAGCTGCTCCTGCACAAGAAGGAGATCTCGCGCCTCGCGGGCAAGGTGGCCGAGCGTGGATTGACGCTCGTCCCCCTTCGTCTATACTTTAAGGACGGTCGCGTGAAGATCGAGCTTGGTCTGGCGCGCGGCAAGAAGCTTCACGACAAGCGCTCGGCGATCAAGGAGCGCGACGTGAAGCGCGAAATGGATCACGCGGCCCGCGAGGGCCGGAAGCGATGGTAGTGCGAGGTGAGCCGATTCTATCGGCGAGCCGAGCGAAATACAAAGAGGGTCATTCACAAGGGGGCGACAGGTTTCGACGGGGATCAGTGAGGTCCAGGCTGCGTCTCGAGGTTTCTCACCCCTCGTTAATAAGTGAGAATGGCATAGCTGCCAACACTCAGCTAGCTCTGGCGGCTTAACAACCGTCAGTGTCGGCCAGGTCGAGCCATCAGGGCCTGGGAACCGGCATCATATTCTGGTGGCTGGCTCCAACCTTTGTCTCAGGGGCGGGGCGAGAAAAATGAGGCTGGTCCGAAGCTCTCCTGTCGGCTGGAGGGTGGAAGGACGAGAGAGCAGTAAGATAAACCGACTACCGACGTAGACGCCTGCGGCTGAGGGTTTCCGGACGTGGGTTCGATTCCCACCGCCTCCACCATTTCTGCTCACTGCCGACCGCGCGGCCGCCGCGCGGGAGCGGCCGCGTCCTCCACCTCCAGCGCCAGAACGGGCAGGCGCGCGCGCCACGGGCCGGAGATCGAACTGATGGCGGTCGGCGTCCACGCGCACTACGTCCCGCCCCGTGTGCTGCGCGAGCTCGAGCGCGCGCCATCCACGTACGGTGTCGGCGTGGAGCGGACGGCCGACGGCTCCGCCCGCCTGCTCTTTCCCGGCCACGGCTATATGCGACCCATCCTGCCTGCGCTGCTCGAGCTCGAGGGGCGGGCCGCGGAGCTGAGCGCGGCCGGCGTGCGGCATCAGGTGCTCGCGAGCTGGATGGACGCCGTCGGCTACGCGTTGCCGGCGGCGGCGGGCGCGCGGTGGAGCCGCCTGTACAACGAGAGTCTCGCGGAGGCGGTCCGCGAGCCCGCGCTGAACGGCCGCTTCAGCGGCCTCGCCACGGTGCCGCTCCAGGACGCCGGGCGCGCGGCCGACGAGCCTGGGCACGCGGTGACCGATCTCGGTCTGCGTGGTGTGCAGATCGGCACCAACGTGCTCGGCCGCAATCTCGACGACGCCGGACTGGATCCCTTCTGGCAGGCCGCCGTCTCGCTCCGCGTGCCGGTCGTCCTGCAACCCGTGGCACGTGATCGGTGAAGACCGGATGCACCGCCACGGCATGATCCGGCTCGTCGGCTACCCGGCCGACACGACGCTCGCTGCCGCCTGCCTCGTCTTCGGAGGAGTGGCAGACCGGTTTCCGGAGCTGCGCATCCTCCTCGTGCGCGCGGGCGGCTTCTATCCCTACCAGGCGGGACGGCTGCAACACGCGCATCGCATCCAGGCTGACCCGAAGCCGGCCACCTCGCCGCAGGACGCGCTGCGATGGTTCCACTACGACACCATCACGCACATGCCGGAGGCGCTCGGCTACCTGGTCGGCCTCGTCGGCGCCGAGCGCGTCCTTCTCGGCAGCGACGCGCCCTTCGACGTGCGCGACCCCGCGCCGGTGGCTACCGTGCGCGCCGCGCGCCTGCCCGCCGTCGCCACCGAGGCGATTCTGGAGTCCAACGCGGTGGCGCTCTTCGGCGTCGCGCCCGCGCCATGAAGCCGGCGCCCTTTCGGTACGCGCGGCCGCGCACGGTGGCGGAGACCGTGCGCGCGCTCGCGGACGCCGGCGGTGAGGGCAAGATCCTCGCCGGCGGCCAGAGCCTGGTGCCGATGCTGAACATGCGGCTGGCGCGTCCGACCATCGTCATCGATCTCAACGGTGTGCCGGGACTCGACGGCATCGTAACCTCGGCGGCGGGCGGCCTGCGCATCGGCGCCCTCGTGCGTCACGCCGACCTCGCCGCTTCGCCGCTCGTGCGCGAGCGGGCGCCGCTGCTCGCGGAGGCGTCGCGCAACATCGGCCACGCCGCGATCCGCAATCGCGGCACGCTGGGCGGCAGCCTCGCCC
>CAYQQT010000655.1:0-2493 GCA_964419375.1 uncultured bacterium | reverse complement strand
GGGCGAAGCCAACCATCAGTTGTGGGGGTCGGAGGAGGGAAGCGAATACCCAGTAGCCGGATTATTCATGAGCGACGGGCGCGCCAGTTCGGGGTGGGCAGGCCGGGCTGCTTCGGGGTTCCGGGACCCGTTTCCCTCTCAACTAGGACCGCACGCGGCGTGTCGATGGAGCCCAGCCGCCCCGGCTCCGAATCGGCCACCGTCCACGTGGTCCCGGGAACCCCGGAGCAGCCCGGCCTGCCCACCCCGAACTGGCGCGCCCGTCGCTCATGAATAATCCGCGCGCTAGGAACCCTCGATCTCGCGGTAGGTGCCCGGCTTGATCGTCCACACGGGAGGGGTGAAGCCGCCCGCATTGCGGACCTTTTCGCAGTCGTGAGTGACGACCACGGAGCCGCGCTGTCGAGGTTCGTGGACGAGACGTCCCTGCGGTTCTCGGAGGCGACAGCGCCGTTGATCGTCACGTTGCCGGCGGTGGCCGTGAGGCCGTTGAGCGCGTAGATGAGTCCGTTGATCGTGGTGTTCCCCGTGATAGCGACCGTCCCCGCCACGACCACGATGCCGTTGAAGGTGTTGTTGCCGGCGAGCGTCAGCGAGCCCGCCATGCTGGAGGGCGTGTTCTGGTCGAAGTCCGAGCCGTCCACGGTGTCGATGAACACGATCCCCGTCGCGGGCAGCGAAGTGCGCGCGCCCTGGTAGTACGTGCCCTGGGCCTTGGCGATGGCCTTGAGCTGCGCCAGCTCCGCCGCCGTGTACGTGAACGTGGCCGGGTTGGTGGCGCGCGCGACCCTGACAACAACAACGGCCACCCCGTCGAGGGTGGCCGTCACGAAGAACGAGCGGGCGTGACCTAGTCCGACAACTCGCGATAGGAGCCCGGGATCATGCTGAAGGTGAACGGGATCATGTCGAAGGCTTTGGCGTACGTGCAGTTAAAGATGACCTGCGAGTTACCGCCCGTGCTGCTGTCCACTGACGTCGAGGACGTGTCGCGCACGTTGTTCGTGATCACCTGCCCGTAGAGGCCGCCGCCACCGGTCCCGTTGTACGAGAAGTCGTTCACCGCGTACACCAGCCCCTGGATCGTCATGCCGCCGCTGATGCTGATCGCGCCGTTGGACACGATCATCCCGCGGAACGCGAGCGGCGGAGAATCGGAGATCGGCACGTTCGCCAGCGTCGATCCCACCTTCGGAAGGCCGGTGAACGGGTTACCGTGGATGCTCATACTCGCCAGCGTCGAGGTGTTGCTCGCCGAAGGATCGAGATTCACGCTGTCGGTGGTGTCGACGAACACGATGCCATTCGACAACTGGTTGCTCGCGCTGAACGAGATACTCCCGCTCCACGTGGTGGAGCCGTCGTTCACGAAGCCGCCGTTCGGGAAGCCGGGACCGTAGTAGGTCCCGTTCTTTTTCGCGAGGGCTTTCAGGGCGTCCAGACTGCTGCTCCCGTACGTGAACCCCTCGAAGGCCGCCGACCCCTGGTTCTGCGCGTACCCACCCGCACCGCCGCTGAAGTTCGTGTTGTTGCCGAGCGACGCCGCATCCGCCGAATAGGCGCCGTATTTGGTGTTTCCGCCGCAGTTCGTATCGGTGTTCGTGCCATTGACCGTCGCGTTGCCCTGTGCCTGGAGCGCGCCCTTCACGCACAGCGCGCACGGCGCCTGGGTGGCGAGATCCGGAACCACCTTCACCCGGACGAACACCCTCCGATGGGCCTTCGTCAGCTTGTTCGCAGCGTCGTTCGTCGGCGTCCAGCCGGTCGCGGTGATTTCGCGGATGTTCTGATCGGCCGGTACGGACTGGTCCTTCCGGACCGCGACCGTGAAACCGCCGGACGTGAGGCTTCCGCCGCTCATGAAGGTCGCGCCGTCGAACGGAGCCGTGGCCGTGCTCGTGGTGTCGTTCGGCTTGTCGAGCGGCAGTACCGTGGGAAGGCCTTGCGGATCGGTGTAGTTCGTCAATGCCCACACGGCGCGCTCGACGCCGCTTTCCGCCAACCCTCGGGCCTGCGCCACGCGCAGTTGATTGCCGGCGATGACGGGTTCGGTCTGGGCGAGTACGGCGAAGGACACCATGAGGCCGGTCAGGAGCACGAGCATCATGATCGCCATCGGTAGCGCCACGCCGCGCTCATCCGTCGCTAACTTATGCACGTTCATCGTCGCCCTCTTCCCCGTTGCGAAGTTCGTCACGGCGGCCTAGAGAGCAAGGAGGGAGCCAGAGGTTTGGCCCCGTTCGGTCAGCTTCACAACATGCTGATTCTACTAGCGCTTTCGACATGCCCGGCCGAGGCTCGCTTGGCTTGGGGCCCGAAGCGGTCAACCTGTGATCGGCGGTGGGCACTCGCCGGGAAGAAATCATCCGCACGCACGCGGATGGCGACCGGCACCTAGTTGGATGGGGGGCCTCGAAGGGCCCCCCAAGCCCCCCTTACGCTCGGCAGCACCCCGGCCAAGCCGTGGCGCTCCTCGATAGCCCCCACGCGCTC
>CAYQQT010000654.1:1338-2511 GCA_964419375.1 uncultured bacterium | reverse complement strand
GCGAGCGCAGCGAGTACCAGCTCTTCCAGGACTCGCTGGGCCAGATCGAGCTCGCCGACCGCCTCGGCTACGACTACGCATGGGTGGTCGAGCACCACTTTCTGGAGGAGTACTCGCACTCGTCGGCGCCGGAGGTGTTCCTCGGCGCCGCCAGCCAGCGCACCTCGCGCATCCGGCTCGGCCACGGCGTCCTCCAGCTGCCCACGAGCCATCCCATCCGCGTGGCGGAGCGCGTGGCCACGCTCGATCTGCTCTCGGGGGGCCGGGTGGAGTTGGGTATGGGCGAGGCGCAGGGGCCCGTCGAGCTGCATCCGTTCGGCGCGCGCGTGCGCGACAAGCGTGAGGCGTGGGAGGAAGCGGTGAAGGCGCTCGTCCCCATGTTCACGCGCTCCTCCGTGGAATGGCACGGGCGCTTCTTCGACTTCCCGGCCCGCAACGTCGTGCCCAAGCCGTTCCAGAAGCCGCACCCGCCGCTGTGGGTGGCGTGCTCGAACATCAACACGATCGCGAGCGCGGGCCAGTGGGGCATGGGCGCGCTCGGATTTCAGTTCGTGTCGCCGGAAGCGGCGCGGGCGTGGGTGAGCCAGTACTATCTCAACCTCACGCGCCGGCAGGCCAAGCTCGCGGACTATCCGACCAACGCCAACATCGCGATGGTGAGCGGCTTCATGTGCGCGCCCACCGACGAGGAAGCGCTTGCCAAGGCCGCGGGCTGGACGTTCTTCGTCTTCTGCCTGAGCCACTACGGCAAGCACGGCATCCCCGCCCCCGGCGAGGGCAACATGTGGGAGCTCTACCAGGAATGGCGGCACACCCCGAAGGCGCAGGAGACGCTCACGGCGGGGCTCATCGGCTCGCCGGCGACGATCCGCGCGCGGCTGAAAGAGTTCGAGGCGGCGCACGTCGACCAGGTGATTCTCTTGAACCAGGCGGGGCGGGCCACGCACGCCGACATCTGCGCCAGCCTCGAGCTCTTCGCGCGCGAGGTCATGCCGGAGTTCCACGCGCGCGACGGCGAGCACCAGCGCTGGAAGCGCGAGGTGCTCGCCGGCGAGCGCGCGATGGAGGAGATCGACGCGCAGCCCTTCCAGCGCTACGCGCACCAGAACGAGGACATCGTGCGACTGACCCCCGAGCAGCTCAAGCAGCGCATGGCGGCCAAGGAGTCCGGCG
>CAYQQT010000654.1:0-1238 GCA_964419375.1 uncultured bacterium | reverse complement strand
GCGTACGGCGCCTACGCCGTGATGCTCCGCGACGAGTTCGGCTGGAGCAAGACGATGCTGTCGGCCGCGTTCTCCATGGCGCGCGCCGAGAGCGGCATCCTCGGTCCCCTGCAGGGCTGGCTCACCGATCGCTTCGGTCCGCGCGCGCTCATCAGGGTGGGCATGGTCGTCTTCGGCGTCGGCTTCATGCTGTTCAGCCAGCTCGACGGGCCCGTCACCTTCTTCGCGACGTTCTTCCTGATGGCCGTCGGCTCCAGCCTCGGCGGCTACCTGCCCATCGGTGTCGCCGTCGTCGCCTGGTTCCGCCGCCGTCGCGCGCTCGCGCTCAGCCTCACCGGCATGGGCATGTCGGTGGGCGGGCTGCTCACACCGCTGATCGCGCTCGCGTTGAGCCGCGTCGGCTGGCGATGGACCGCCTTCGCGTCGGGGGTGATCATCCTCGTCGTCGGCCTGCCGCTGGCGCAGCTCGTGCGCCACCGCCCCGAGGCGTACGGCCTCGCGCCGGACGGCCTGCCCGTCGCCGCGGAGGCCGGCGCGCCGCGCAGCGAGGCCGATCGTGACTTCACCGGCCGCCAGGCGATGGCCACGCGTGCGTTCTGGTACATCGCCATCGGACACGGCGCCGCCCTGCTCGTCGTGTCCGCGGTCATGGTCCACATGATGATCCACGTCACCGAGCAGCTCGGGTACTCGCTGCAGCAGGCGGGCGGGGTGGTGGCGTTGATGACGGTCATGCAGGCCACGGGGCAGCTCAGCGGCGGCTGGCTCGGCGACCGCTTCAGCAAGACCAGGATCGCGGCCACCTGCATGCTCGGCCACGCCGTGGCGCTCGTGATCCTGGCCGTCGCGACGGCCTTCTGGATGGTGTGCGCCTTCGCGATGCTGCACGGCCTCGCGTGGGGCATGCGCGGGCCGCTGATGGCGGCCATCCGCGCCGACTACTTCGGCAGCGCGTCCTTCGGAATGATCTCGGGGCTGTCGTCGATGATCGTCATGCTCGGCATGATCGGCGGCCCCCTCGTGGCCGGCATCCTCGCCGACCGCACGGGCAGCTACACCCCCGGCTTCGTCCTGCTCGCCGCCCTCGCCGCCTTAGGGTCTATCGCCTTCATCCTGGCCCGCCCCCCGGCAGGGCGCTGAAAAAGGCCCATCTCCGTCGTTGGCTCGTCGCCCGCTCCCTGCGACGTAGGCGGCCTACGTGGTCTGGTTGGATGTGGGGCCTCGAAGGGCCCCCCAAG
>CAYQQT010000653.1:0-2512 GCA_964419375.1 uncultured bacterium | reverse complement strand
CTGACGTTCGGCGCCACCGACGGCTGCGGCTTCGATGCGGAAGGCAACCTCTGGGTCACGCTCGTCGTCGCCAACAAGATCGTCGCCATCACTCCCTCGCGTGAGGTCGTCACCATCGTCCACGATGCCAGCGGGGAGCTGATGAGCTGGCCCACCAACGTCGCGTGGGGCGGGCCGGACATGCGCGACCTCTACATCGGCAGCATCCGCAAGGACTACGTGCTGCACGCGCGCAGCCCCGTGCCGGGCCTGCCCCTCGTGCACCAGTCAGGAGCGTATGGATGAGAGTCGGCATCTCGCTCACGAGCCGTCACGTCGTGACAGACCCGCGCGAGGCCGCGCGCTGCATGATCGAGCGGGCGGCGGCCGCGCGGAGATCGGGGCTCGACTCGCTCTTCGTAGGCGATCATCACTGCACGCCGGCGCCGTACTATCAGAACGTGCCCATGATGGGGCGCCTGCTCGCCGAGTGGGACGACAAACCGGCCGGCTGCCTCTTCCTGCTGCCGCTCTGGAACCCGGTGCTCGTCGCCGAGCAGATCGGCACCCTCGCCGCCATCGCGCGCGGGCGGTTCATCATGCAGTGCGGCGTCGGCGGGGACGAGGCGCAGTTCCTCGCCATGGGGGCCAACATCAAGCAGCGCCCGTCGGCCTTCGAGGAGTCGCTGGACGCCATCCGCCGCCTGTGCGCAGGTGAGAGCGTGACCTCGCGCGGCCGCTTCGTCTTCGAGAACGCCCGCGTGGCGCCGCGCCCGGTGGAGCCCCTGGAAGTCTGGATCGGCGCCAGCGCCGACCCGGCCATCGACCGCGCCGCACGCCTCGGCGACGGCTGGCTCGCGTCACCCAGCCTGACGTTAACAGAGGCCCGTGCGCAGGCCGACCTGTACCGCCAACGGTGCGCCGCGTACAAACGCACGCCAACGGCCGTGGCCATCCGGCGCGACATCTACGTCGGTGAATCCAAGCCGGAAGCCGAGGCCACGCTCAAGGCCGCCATCGCCGCCGGCTACCGCGGCTTCAATCCCTCCGCCCTCGTCTCAGGCACGGTCGACGAGGTCGCCGCCAGCTTCCGCACCCTCGCCACCATGGGCTACACCGACGTCATCATCCGCCACCTCACCAACGACCAGCCAAAGGTCCTCGCCTCGCTCGCCCGCCTCGCAGACGTGCGAAAGGCAATCGCAGCGTAAAGGTCCCGATCCGACCGCTCACTCCGTGCCGTCGCCGGCGCGAGCCGGCCTTCGGGTTCCGGGACCCGTTTCCCTCCCAACTAGGACCGCACGTCGGCGTGTCGATGGAGCCCAGCCACCCCGGATCCGAATCGGGCACCATCCACGTGGTCCAGGAACTCCGAGGGCCGACTCGCGCCGGCGACGGCACGCAGCCGAACGACGCGCGGTCAGCCGCCGAGCTCGGTACGCACGATCCGCGCCCCGTCCACGAGTGCGCGCAGCTTGCGCTGGGCGACCCAGCGCGGCGTCTCCCAGAAGCCGCAGTCGGGATTGACCCACAGCTTGCCGGGCGCGACGTGCTTGAGCACGGCGCGGATGCGCTCGGCCACGTCCTCCGCGCTCTCCGCCTTGAAGGCCTTCACGTCGATGACGCCCGCGCCCAATTCCTTGTCCTTGGGAAAATCCTTCCAGCGCTCGGCGTCGTCCATGCCGCGGTTGGCGAACTCGAGCACGATCTGCGAGGCGTTGATGTCGCCGAGGGTGGGGAAGACGTTGCGGTAGTCCCGCACGCTACTGAAGGGCCGGCCGTACAGGTTGCCGAAGCAGACGTGCACGGCGATCTTCGCCCTCACGCCCTCCACCGCCTTGTTGATGCCCTTGTTCACCTCGTGCACGCTGCCGGAGTACATGCCGTGGTGCGGCTCGTCGATCTGGATGAAGTCGGCGCCGGCGGCCACGAGCGCCGTGCACTCGGCGTTGACGATGTCCACGAGGTCGGCGAGCAGGCTGCCCTTGTCCCTGTAGCCGCCGCCCAGCTTCAGCGGCACGAGCAGCGTGTACGGGCCGGGCACCGTGGCCTTGATGCGCTTGCCCGTGAGGGAACGCGCCAGCTTGAACTCTTCCACGATGCCGAGGCCGTTGGGCGCCGCGATCTTCTCCGTCACCTCGAAGGGCGTGTTCGTGTCCCACAGCGGCTGGCCGAGCTTGCGCGGCGCTTCGAGCGCGCGGATGCCCGTGATGTGGTCGTAGAAGCCGATGATGAACCGCACGCGCATCATCTCGCCCGTGCTCACGACGTCGATGCCCGCGCGCTCCTGGTCGAGAAGCGCGACCTGGGTGGCGTCCTCCATCAGCTCGCGCACGTCGATCGCGCCCAGGCGCCCCGCTTCCATCGCCTCGCGCGCCAGCCACACCCACCCGGGCAGACCGTGGCTTCCCACGACGGAGGTCGGCAGCATCGGCAAGACATCGCTCATGTCGTCGGTCCTTTCTCGGCGACGTACGCGTGACGGGGACCCGTTTCCCGCTCACTCGGACCGCACACGGCGTGCAGATGGAGC
>CAYQQT010000652.1:0-2524 GCA_964419375.1 uncultured bacterium | reverse complement strand
GGCGGCGAGAGCGCCGAACACCTCGGCGGCCTGCGCGCTCTCGCCGCGCGCGTGAAGGCTGTGGCCGACGTAGCGCCGCACGAGCGTGGCGAGGCCGCGGTCGCCGGTGCGCTCGGCCACGGCCAGGCAGCGCGTGCCGTAATCCATCGCGGTCTCCTGCTCGCCGCGCAGGTAGTGATAGTTGATGAGGTAGCTGTAGACGCGCGCGCGACGGGTTTCGTCGCCGAGCCGCTCCGCGAGCGCCTCGGCGTCCTTGGACAGCGCCATGATCGCGTCCAGCCGGCCAAGCTGCAGCAGCGCCGGGCGCATGTCGAGCCGGAGATCGACAGCAAGGGCGAGCGTCTCCGGCGTCTCGGGCAGATGGCAGAGCGCGGCCAGCGCATCCTCGAAGAAGGCCACCGCCTCCTTGTTCGCGCAGTGGGCGGAGGCATGCTCGGCCGCTTCGCGCTGGTAGGTGACGGCCTGCGCCCAGCGCTCGGCGCGGGTGGCGTGGAACGCTAGGCGCTCCACCTGCTCGGCGAGCCGACCCTCGAGCGCGGTCACCACTGCCGCGTGCAGGCTGCGCCGGTGGTCCTTGAGCAGGCCCCCGTAGGCGACGTCCTGCGTGAGCGCGTGCTTGAACGAGTACGCGAGGTCGGGGAAGAGCCGCGAGGTGCGCAGGAATCCCGCCGCTTCGAGCGCGACCAGCTCCGGCGCCAGCTCCGCCGCCGGCAGCGTGCTCACCGCTTCAAGCAGCGCCACAGGGACGTCGAGCCCGATGACGGCCGCCGTCTGCAGCAGGTGCTTGCCCGCCGGGGGCAGGCGGTCGATGCGCGCGGCCACCACCGACTGCACGCGGTCGGCGATGCGGATGGTGGCGTCGGGCACGCCGAGACGATGGTCGCCGCGCACGCCGGTGAGCACGCCCGTCTCCACGAGCGCCTGCGCGCTCTCCTCGAGGAAGAAGGGATTGCCGTCCGTGTGCGCGATGAGCCGTGTCTTGAGCGGCTGCAGCGCGGGATCGGCCCCGAGGAGGCCGTCCAGCAGCGCCTGCGCGGTGTCCCGGGTGAGGGGATCGAGGCGGAGCGCCGTCACGGGCGCGCCCTCCGGCCATGCGTGGCGGTACTCCGGGCGGGCGGTGATGACGATCAGCACGGCCGCCTCCGCGGTGCCCGCCACGAGGCTGTCGAGCAGCGACTCGGTCTCCGAGTCGAACCAGTGCAGGTTCTCGAACACCAGCAGCAGCGGCTGGCGGCGGCTCTCGGCGAGCAGGAGGTTCTTGACCGCCTTGAAGATGCGCTGCCGCACCTCGACAGGCGGCAGCGCCTCCCACGCGGCGTCCTCCGTGCTGAGGTTGCCGATGGCGAGGATGGCGGCGGCCGCGGAGGCGAGCGCGGGGTCGAGCGCCACCAGCGTCCCGGTGACCTTTTCGCGGATGCGCCGCGGCTCATCGGCATCGTCGATCTCGAAGTACGCGGTGAGCAGCTGGCGGATGGGCAGGTACGGGGTGGCGGCGCCGTACGACACGCCGTTGGCCTCCAGCGAGCGCCAGCCCTGCGTCGCGCTCGAGTGCGCGAACTCCCACAGCAGGCGCGACTTGCCGACGCCCGGGTCGCCCGCGATCGTCACCACCTGGCCGCGGCCCTGCGCGGTGCGGTTGGCCGCTTCCTGCAGCGTGACGAGCTCGGCGCTGCGCCCGAGCATGCGGCTCACGCCGCGCGCGGAAGTGGCGTGCAGCTGCGACTGCACGGGGGTGGCGCGCCGCAGCTCGTATACCTCCACCGGATCCTTGAGCCCCTTGATCGGCACCGGCCCGTAAGGCTCGGCCTCCATGTACCGCTCGGCGAGGCGCCAGGTGGCGGCGGTGATGAGCGTGGTGCCCGGGCGTGCGAGCTGCTCCATGCGCGCGGCGAGGTGAGTGGTCTGGCCCACCGCCGTGTAGTCCATCTGCAGATCGCTGCCGATGGAGCGCACGACCACCTCGCCGGAGTTGAGGCCGACGCGGATCTGCACGTCGATGCCGTCGCGGCGGCGCAGCGCCTCGGAGTCGCGCGCGACCATCTTGTGGATCTGCAGGGCGGCGTAGCAGGCGCGCACCGCGTGGTCCTCGTGGGCCACGGGCGCGCCGAAGAGGGCCATGATGCCGTCGCCCATCACCTGGTTCACGGTGCCCTCGAAGCGGTGCACGGCTTCCATGAGCCGCTCCAGCACGGCGTCCAGGAGCGCGCGCGCGTCCTCGGGGTCACGGCCGGCGAGCAATTCCAGCGAGCCCTTGAGGTCCGCGAAGAGGACGGTGACCTGCTTGCGCTCGCCGGGGAGGGCGGTGCGCGCATTCGTGATGCGGCGGGCGAGGTGGCCGGGCGTGTACGAGACGGGGGTCACGTCCAGCCGGGTGCCGCACTCGCTGCAGAACTTCGCGCCGGGCGCATTATCCTGCCGGCACTGAGCACACCGCATTCTCGACTCTCCAGCTATCAACGATCCAGGGCACGCACCGACCCGGGGGCTGCCACAGTAGCCGACGCTCCCGGCAGGGGTCAAGCGC
>CAYQQT010000651.1:0-2534 GCA_964419375.1 uncultured bacterium | reverse complement strand
GACGCGGTGATCGCGCCTTCGGCCGTCGTGCGTGGCGAGTTGCGCGCGCGCGGCGTGCGGACGCCCATCGCCGTGGTGCCCACCGGGCTGGACCTCGACGTCTTCCGCCCCGGCGAGCGCGCCCGCGCGCGGCGCCACCTCGGCTGGCATCCGACCGATCCCGTGGTGCTCTACGTGGGCCGGCTCGACCGGGAGAAGAGCATGGAGCGCGTGCTGCTCGCCTTCGAGCGCATCGCCTCCACGCTGCCGCGGGCCCGGCTGCAGGTGGTGGGCCAGGGCACCGAAGGCGAGCGCCTGCGCCGAGAGGCGGCGGGCCTCGCCGCCGCCTCACGCATCGCGTTCCAGGGGGCGCGTGCGCACGACGCGCTGCCCGTCTTCTACCAGGCGGCGGACGTCTTCCTGTTCGCCTCGGAGACGGAGACGCAGGGGCTCGTGCTCGCCGAAGCGGCCGCGTGCGGGTTGCCGGCGGTGGCCGTGACGGCGCCGGGCTGCGACGAGGTCGTCCGCGACGGCGACACGGGGCTGCTCACGAAGAGCGATCCCGGCGACCTCGCGGACGCCGCCACCGTGCTGCTCGTGGATACGGAGCGGCGGGCGGCGATGGGCCGGCGCGCGCGCGCGGTGGCGGAGCAGGAGTTCGACGTACGCCTGCAGATCGACCGCACGCTGGACGTCTACGCCGCGGCGGCCCACCGCCCAGGAGCATGAGCGGCACCCGGGCCATCCGCGTGCTCTTCCAAAGCCCGTACGCCGAGGGCAGGGGGCTGCTCGCCTCCGATCCGCGCGTGCGCACGCTGCGCAAGGTGCTCATCACGTACCCGGAGGTCCGGCACATCCTGCCCGACCGCATCAGCCTCGACGCCGGCGCCGATCCGCGCACCTTGGACACGGTGGCGCGCTTTCTCGAGCGGCAGCGGTGGCTCGTGAAGTCGGTCGTGGTCGAATGACGCGCGCGCTCGACGGTGCTGACGATCCGGTTGTCCGTGAGCGGCTGGGCGAGGAGTACGACGCCGCCTGCCGCGAGGCGGAGCAGGCGCGGCTGGCCCTTCTGATCCAGCGCGAGGCGGTGGGCCTGCGCCAGCACCGCGTCGTGGAGCAGCAGTTTCCCGCGCCGCCACGCCGCCGTCCATGATGTGGAATCCGGCTGTGGAGTCGATGGAGGCGGCGGCGCGCGCCGCGCTTCAGCTGGAGCGGCTGCGCGCCACCCTCGAGTGGGTGAGCGAGCGCGTGCCCTTCTACCGCGAGCGGCTCGCCGGCGCTCGGCTCGAGGCGCTCGACGATCTGGCGGCGCTGCCCTTCACGCGCAAGACAGATCTGAGACAGCATTACCCCTTCGGGCTCTTCGCCGTCCCGACGGAAGAGGTGGCGCGCGTGCACGCCTCCTCGGGCACCAAGGGCAAGCCCACCGTGGTGGGGTACACCGCGGGCGACCTCGACGTGTGGCGCGAGGTGATGGCGCGCGCGATGACGGCCGCGGGCGCCCGCCGCGGCCACCTGCTGCACGTCGCCTTCGGCTACGGCCTCTTCACGGGCGGGCTCGGCTTCCACGACGGGGCGGAGCGGATCGGCATGACGGTGGTGCCCGTCTCGTCGGGGAACACGGCGCGCCACCACCTGCTCCTCCAGGATTTCCGCCCCACCGGCCTCTGCGCCACGCCCTCCTTCGCCCTGCACGTCGCGGAGAGCATGAGCGAGCAGGGGGGAGATCCGCGCGCGCTGGGCCTGCGCTACGGTATGTACGGTGCCGAGCCGTGGACGGAAGGGCTGCGCGTGGCGCTGGAGCGCGCGTTCGGCTGCCCCGCCTACGACATCTACGGCCTGTCGGAGATCATCGGGCCCGGCGTGGCGGGCGAGTGCGAGGCGCGCGACGGCCTGCACGTGGCCGACGACCACTTCCTGCCGGAGGTGATCGACGCTGACACCGGGCGGCCGCTGCCACCCGGGCGCGAAGGGGAGCTCGTGCTCACCTCGCTCACGAAGCGCGCGATGCCGGTCATCCGCTACCGTACGGGCGACATCACCACGCTCACCACCGTGCCCTGCGCCTGCGGCCGTACCAGCGCGCGCATGGCGCGCGTGAAGGGCCGCTCGGACGACATGCTGATCATCAAGGGTGTCAACCTCTATCCCTCGGAGGTGGAGAGCACGCTGCTGGCGGTGGACGAGCTGGTGCCCCACTACCAGCTCATCGTGGACCGCCGGCAGACGCTCGCCCGCCTGGAAGTGCAGGTGGAGCCGTCCGCCGCCGTCGTCGAGGGCTGCGGGGGGTTCGACGCCGCCCATCCCACCCTCGTGGCCCTCCGCGCGCGGGTCGCGGAGCGGCTGCAGAAGACGATCGGGCTCAGCGTCGAGCTGACCCTCGCGGCGCCGCGCACGCTGCCGCGATCGGAAGGCAAGGCGGTCAGGGTCGTCGAGAAACGATGAGGGGCCGGAGTATGCTGGAACGAGGAGGAGGCGAGCGATGAGACATCCTGTGTCAACCATTGCGACGTCAGGCGGCGAGCGCGTGATCGAGGAGCGCCACGGCTTTGCCG
>CAYQQT010000650.1:0-2543 GCA_964419375.1 uncultured bacterium | reverse complement strand
GCAGGCGGCCGCGCTTGCGCGACTCGTGAGGGGGGTGGTAGCGTGACGACCATCCAGGAGGCCCTCCCATGGCTGCCACGCTCACCTCACGACGCATCAAGGTCAACGACGCCACCGAAGCGATGGAGCTGTGCTTCGAGCGCGGCTGGACCGACGGCCTTCCCGTCGTTCCCCCCACCGAGCCCGCGGTGCGCGCCATGCTGGAGGCGGCGCGCCTCGATCCCGACGCGCAGGTGGCGTGGATCGCCCACCGCGCGGTCTCCGTCACCGCGGAGAAAGTGGCGATCAACGCCGTCATGGCCGGCTGCAAGCCGGAGTACATGCCGGTGGTGGTGGCCGCGGTGGAGGGCATCGGCGACCCGCGCTGGAGCTATCACGGGCCGGGCACCTCGACGGCGGGCGCGGGCGTGCTCATGGTGGTCAACGGCCCCGTGGCGCGCGAGCTGGACATCAACGCGGGCGACAACCTCTTCGGCCCCGGCTGGCGCGCCAACGCCACCATCGGGCGCGCCGTGCGCCTGGTGATGCGCAATGTGTGCGGCTCGCGCCCGGGCACGCTCGATCGTGGCACGCTCGGCCATCCCGGCAAGCTGTCCTACGTGATCGCGGAGAACGAAGCGGACAGCCCGTGGACGCCGTTGCACGTCGAGCGCGGCTTCCGCCCCGAGCAGAGCACCGTGACCGTCATGGCCGCGGAGGCGCCGCACCAGTTCTACAACCAGCTCTCGAGCACGGCGCAGGGCATCCTCACCACGCTCGCCGACGACATGCGGATTTCCGGCAACGTGATGGGGCAGCCGCACTACATGATCGTGCTCGCGGGCGAGCACATGCACACGATTGCCAAGGATGGCTGGGGCAAGAAGGAGATCCGCCAGTTCGTGTGGGAGCACACTCAGAACTCCCACGCGCATCTGAAGAAGACGCAGCGCATGTCCGGCGAGGTGCAGCCGGGCGACGAGACGAAGATGCGGCCCTTGCTCGCGTCACCGGACGACATGCTGGTGGTGGCGGCGGGCGGGCGCGCGGGCGCCTTCTCCGCGTACATCCCCGGATGGGCGAGCGCGAAGTCCTCACAGGCAGTGACCAAGGAGGTCAAGCGATGATGGAGATTCTGGATCCCACCACGGAGGCGGCGACGCAGCAGGCGATCGCGTACGCGCCCCGGCCGCGCTCGCTGGAAGGCAAGCGCGTGGCGCTCGTCGAGAACACGAAGTTCAACTCCGACCGGCTCATGCTGAAGATCGGCGAGATCTTGAAGTCGGAGTACGGCGTGGCGGAGACGCGGCTGTTTCGCAAGCACAACTCGAGCGTGCCCGCCCACGACGAGATCATCGAGGAGATGAAGAAGACCAGCGACCTCGTGGTCGCCGGCGTCGGCGACTGAGGGTCGTGCTCGTCGGGCAGTGTGCTCGACGGAATCCTGCTGGAGAAGCACGGCCTTCCTTCGGCGTCGATCGTGACGGACGTCTTCGAGGTGACCGGGCGCGCGATGGCGGAGCAGTGGGGGCAGCCGCACTACAAGTTCCTGTCCATGCCGCACCCCATCGCGAACCTGACGGAAGCGCAGCTCGACCAGCGCGCGCGTGAGATCACGCCCGAAGTCGTGAAGCTTCTCCTGCAGGGCCAGGAATAACGTTTCGACCGCCCTGGTGGGCGCGTAACCGCCACCTGCAGACGATGTGGGGTCCGCTCCTCCGCCGCCGCCACGTGCGGCGGCGGCGGGAGCGGCTGCCGACGCGCGACGGTGACTTCGTCGATCTCGACTGGCTGCAGGCGCCGGTCCCGGCCCACGCGCCCATCCTCCTCGTCCTCCACGGGCTCGAAGGCTCGGCGCGCTCGCACTACGCGCTCGGCCTTCTGGCGGCGGCGGCGGAGCGGGGCTGGCGCGCCGTCACCCTCAACTTCCGCTCCTGCAGCGGGGAGCCCAACCGCCTGCCGCGCTTCTATCACTCCGGCGACACCGCCGACCTCGACGAGGTGGTGCGCGTGATCGCCGCCCGCGACCCGGACGCGCGCGTGGGGGCGGTGGGAGTCTCGCTCGGCGGCAACGTGCTGCTGAAGTGGCTCGGGGAGCAGGGGGAGGCGGTGCCCGCGCAGGTGGTGGGCGCCGTGGGCATCTCGGTCCCGTTCGACCTGCAAGCGTGCGCGCGCGTGCTCGACCGAGGCGTGCCGAAGGCCCTGTACACGTCGAGCTTCATGCGCACGCTGCGCCGGAAGGTGCGCGCGAAGGCAAAGGTCTACCCGGGCTTCGTGGACGTGAAGGCCGCGCTGCGCGCCCGCACCTTCGCCGACTACGACCGCATCGTCACCGCGCCCCTGCACGGCTTCACCGACGAGCGCGATTACTGGCAGCGCTCGAGCAGCGGCCCTTTCCTCGCCCACATCCGCCGCCCCGTGCTGCTCATCAACGCCCTGGACGACCCCTTCATCCCCGTCGCCTCGTTGCCCGCGACGGCCGCGCTGCCGCCGGGCATCCAGACGGAGTTCACCGCGCACGGCGGCCACGCCGGTTTTCTCGAGGGCATGGTGCCGTGGCGCCC
>CAYQQT010000649.1:0-2543 GCA_964419375.1 uncultured bacterium | reverse complement strand
ACCTGCTGCGCGGGCTCGGCATCGCGCAGGCGCACGTGGGAGGGCTGTCGATGGGCGGCAACGTCGCCCTCAACTTCGGCCTCGCGCATCCCGAGATGACGAAGAGCCTCATCGTCGCCGGCTGCGGCAGCGGCACCGTGAACCGGGAGACGTTCCTGGCGCACACGGCGGCCAACGCCGACGCGCTGGAGGCGCGCGGCATCGAGGCGCTGGTGGAGAACTTCGAGAGGCTCGCCACCCGCAAGGCGTTCCGCGCCAAGGACCCTCGCGGCTGGCAGGAGTTTCTCGCCTACGCGCGCGAGCACTCGGCGCCGGCGTGCGCGCACATCGCGCGTGGCGTCATCATGCGGCGCAAGACGATCTTCGAGCTGGAGAGGCGAAGCTGAAGGCGCTCACGGTTGCCCACCCTCGTGATGGTGGGCGATCAGGACGAGCCCTGCCTCGAGCCCGCGCTCTTCATGCGATCGCGCATTCCCCACGCCGGCCTCGTGGTGCTGCCGGTGAGCGGGCACACCATCAACATCGAGGAGCCCGCCCTCTTCAACGAGCACGTGGCGGAGTTCCTCACCGCCGTGGACAGCGGCCGCTGGGGACGTGGTCGGCGTGAGATGTCAGCGGCGGGCGCGCGGCGGCGGAAAGAGCACGTAGCCCATGCCCGCCCGCTGCAGCCACACCCGCTCGAGCTCGGATCGGAGATAACGCCTCGCGACGGTGTCATCGCCGGCGGCGGCGGGATCGTTGACGAGCACCCAGTCGCCGTCGTAGCCGGTGAGCACGACCAGGTGGCCGGAGGTCTCCGCGAGCGGCGCGCCCCGGAGCTCGCCCGCTGCGAACCGGACGGAGGCGACGATCGGCATCTCGTGCTCCAGGCACCACGCCGCCGCCGCCCAATCGGGAAACCGCAGCAGGTAGCCCGCCACGTCGTGCCGCGCCGCTCCCGCGATGGCGGCGGGCCACACTCCGTACCGGTCGGTGGCCGCGTGAAACACGTCCGCCGCCAGCGAGAGCGCGGGGACGTCGCGCCCCCAGTAGCCGAGCACCATGGCCACGCTCGTGGGGGAGCAGATGCGCATGGCGTTGGGCCCTCCCACCGCCATCTGGCTGATGGCGGGCACCGACAGGCTCGCGCCGCGCGCCGCCGCCGGCGAGGGCGCGGACGGCGAAGGACGCTGGTCGCTCGCGGACAGCGCGATGAGCCACGGCGACGCCAGCGCCCCGCGCTCGCCGCGCCATCGCAGTCGCAGTCTGATCGCTTCCACGGGCGAGGCCGTCGTGAACTCGTCGATGTCGGCGCCTAGCGGTGTGGGGGACGCCGGGAGCGGATCGAAGACGGCGGACCCGATCGCATCCGCGGCCACCCACGGCGACCACGCGCCCGCCAGGCGGACGGATAGCTCGAAGCGGAAGCTGACGGGTGCTGCGGTGAGCGCGCTGAACGACGGCACCAGGTGCACCGCCCCCGACCGTGGAATCCATTCCGGCACCTCGATGAGCCGCTCGGCCTCCATGTTCGCGCGCACGCTCTCGGCGGCGCGAGAGGCAGAGACGCCGGTGGGCATACGGCACGCGGGCGGGACGGCGTCGAGGAGTGCGGCTGGATCCAGACCGTGGGCGGACAGAAAGAGATCGGTAGCCACCGCCACGCAGTGTACCGCTGAGGAGCGACGGGGTCGAAGAGGACAAGAAAGTTCCGTGTCGCACATGACACGGCGGGCGCAAGCGTTCGGCGTTACGCGGCAGCGCTCGGCGGCATATCCATTGCACTCAGCGATGCGCAATCGCCCCCGCGGCTAGACACTGCATCGCAAGGAGAGCGCATGACCTTCGGCAAATGTGTTTGGGACGGCTGCACCCGCCACGCGGAGAAGGAATCGACCGGCGCTTGCCGGGCTCATCACGTCAAGCTGCGCGATGCCCAGTGCGCCAAGTGCAAGGGCCAGATCGCGAGCCGCGCCGAGCTCGATAGCGGGCGCTGCCGTCGCTGCTCGTCCTCGTCCGCACGCGCCGCCTGATCTCGCAAGATTTCCGCAACATCTCCGGGGAAATCTGCACCGGTTTGCGTCCTCTGGGCGCGCCACTTTCCATGGAACGCGCGTTTCCCGGCGAATCAGCCGTGGCACCGTCGTTGCACCCGGACACGACCATGGCGGCAGAGCCGAACTCCTTCGAAGACACCAGCCCGATCACGCATCAGTTCACCGTCCTGCGTGGAATGACCGTCGCGCTCGTGATCGAGACGCGCGATTGGTACTCAGGGCTGCTGCAGGCCGCGCTCGCTCGCATCAGGCTCGAAGGGCAGAACTGAGCGCGGGGGCCGTGGGCGAATCATCCGCCCACGGCACACCCTTGTCTTGATTTGCGGCATCACGCCGCGCCCCGACGTACGTCGGGGCCGTTGTCATGCAGCCTGGGCGCCGAGCCGGGTCGCTAGCAAACCCCGCGCGGCGCAGGCCTTCGGTCCGGTGGCGTCATCTCCATCCGCACCTCCTGGCTGGAGTTGCCCTTCGACGGAGGGAGCGGATTGCCCGTCCCGCCGTACTTCC
>CAYQQT010000648.1:0-2545 GCA_964419375.1 uncultured bacterium | reverse complement strand
CTCGTGATCA
This sequence comes from uncultured bacterium, assembly GCA_964419375.1. Taxonomy (GTDB): domain Bacteria; phylum Methylomirabilota; class Methylomirabilia; order Rokubacteriales; family CSP1-6; genus JBBDXO01. Next base: position 2,535 of record CAYQQT010000648.1, on the reverse strand, counting down.
TCGGCGATCCGCGCCATTCCGCTTTTCGCCGTGAGCTGAGCGTCGCCGCCGGCATCAGCATCCTCAAGGCCGCGCACGCGGGCGGCGTTGACATCACCGCCACCTGCGGCGGGCGCGGCCGCTGCACGTCGTGCCGGGTGAAGTTCGTCGCCGGCACCATTCCGCCCCCCACCATCATGGACGAGGTGCAGCTCGGGCACGACCTCGTGCGCGAGGGCTATCGCCTCTCCTGCCAGTGCGCGGTGGTGGAGCCGCTCACCGTACAGGTGGCGCCGCCCGTCGACGAGCAGGCGTTCCAGATTCTCGGGCCGGGGGCCGGGCCGCCCCCCGGCGTGCCCATCGACGCCGGCGTGGTGAAGCGGCTGGTTCGCGTCGCCCTCCCCCGCGAGGAGCACCATCAGACATCCGACCTCGAGCAGCTCGCGCTCGCCGCTGGCGTCGACCCCACCCACGTGGGGACCGGCCTCCTCGCGGGCCTGCCGGACGCGCTGCGGGGCGATCCCGCCGGCGCCACCGTCACCACCTTCGGCGCCGGCGCCGCGCGGCGCGTGATCGCGGTGGAGCGCGGCGACACCACCTCGATGAAGTTCGGGCTCGCCATCGACATCGGCACCACAAGCGTGGTCACCACGCTCATCGAGCTCGAGTCCGGCGAGCGGCTCGGGTCGGTGTCGAGCCTGAATCCACAAGCCGTCTTCGGCGGCGACCTCATGTCCCGGATCGCCTTCGCGCAGTTCAACCCGGGCAACCTCCGCAAGCTGCACACCCGCATCGTAGGACTGCTCAACCGTCACGTGGAGCAGGTGTGCCGGGAGTCGGGTGTGCTCGCGAAGTGGATCTACAAGGCGGTCGTCGTCGGCAACACGTGCATGCACCACATCCTGCTCGGGATCGATCCCACCTACGTCGGCCTCGCGCCGTACGCGCCCGTGATGCGCCACCCGGTCACGCTGCCCGCGCGCGAGCTGTTCCTCAAGATCGCGCCCGAGGCGCGCGTGTGCCTGCTGCCCATCGTGGCCGGCTTCGTGGGCGCCGATGCCGTGGCCGTCGCCCTCGCCACGCGCATCGGCGACCGCCCCGAGGTCCGCATCGCCGTCGACATCGGCACCAACGGCGAGATCCTCCTCGGCTCGCGCGAGCACCTGTGGGCCGCCTCCGCGCCCGCCGGCCCCGCCCTCGAGGGCGCGCAGATCCGTCACGGCATGCGCGGCGCGCAGGGCGCCATCGACCGCGCCACCGTGGGCGCCGACATCGCGGTGCACACCATCGGCGAGAGCGATGCCCTCGGCATCTGCGGCTCGGGGCTCATCGACCTCGTGGCGGGCCTGCTGGAGGCGGGCGTCATCGACTGGACGGGCCTCATCGACGTGGAGGGCCGCGAGCGCCTGTCGCCCGCGCTCCGCGACCGGGTGGTCATGCGCGGCGAAGAGCGGCAGGTCATCGTGCTCCGCCCCGGCGAGGCGGGGGCGCGCCAGGAGATCGTCCTCACGCAGGACGACGTGCGCCAGGTGCAGCTCTGCAAGGGCGCCATCGCCTCCGGCATCGCGATGCTGCAGCACGTGGCCGGCTTCCCCGACGACAAGATCGACGAGCTCATGCTCGCGGGCGGCTTCGGCAACTACCTGTCCATCCCGAGCGCGGTGCGCATCGGCCTCATCCCGCCCCTGCCCGCCCACCGCATCCGCTACGTCGGCAACGCGGCCTCGCTCGGCGCACAGATCTGCCTGCTCTCCGAGCCCGAGCGCGCGCGCGCGGCCGGCCTCGCCGCCCGCATCGAGCACGTGTCCCTCGCCGCGCACCCTGACTTCGAGGCGATCTTCGTGGACGCCATGAACTTCCCGCGTCCGTGATGAGCACCCGTACGCTGTCCGCGTCGATGGTCGGCCTCGAGGTGGGCCCCGCCCTCCACACCATCGACGCGCGCTGGCTCATGGCCTACGCGGCCGCCGTCGGCGTGGAGGACGTGCGCTACTTCGACACGCAGAGCGCGGGCGGGCCGCTCGCCCACCCGCTCTTCGCCGTGTGCTACGAGTGGCCGCTCGCCCTCGCCGTGCGCGACACGGCCATCGGCGCCGACATCGCGCCCTTCGGTGTGCATGCCACGCACGCGCTCACCATCCACCGTCCGCCCCGCGCGGGCGACACGCTGCACACCACCGCGCGCGTGATCGCCGCCGATCCGCGCCGCTCCGGCACGCTCGTCACCGTGCGCTTCACCACGCGCGATGCGGGCGGCGCCGCCGTCACCACCACGGACTACGGCTCCCTCTACCGCGGCGTCACGCTGGCGGAGTCGGGCCCGCCCGCCGCCATCCCCGAGCCGCGCCCTGCCGCCGCGGAGGTGGCGTGGCAGGAGCCCGTCGAGATCGGCGCCGGCGCCGCCCACGTCTACACGGAGTGCGCGCGCATCTGGAACCCGATCCACACCGACATCGAGGTCGCGCGCGCGGCGGGGCTGCCCGCACTCATCCTGCACGGCACGGCCACGCTCGCGCTCGCCGTGTCGCGCGTGGTGGCGCGCGCGGCCGCGGGCGA
>CAYQQT010000647.1:0-2567 GCA_964419375.1 uncultured bacterium | reverse complement strand
GGACGCGCATCCCAACGAGCTGTCGGGCGGGCAGCAGCAGCGCGTCGCGATTGCCCGCGCCCTCGCGCTCGAGCCGAAGATCATGCTCTTCGACGAGCCCACCTCCGCCCTCGATCCCGAGCTGGTGGGCAGCGTGCTCGCCGTCATGCGCGCCATGCGCGAGTCCGGGTTGACGATGGTCGTGGTCAGCCACGAGCTGCAGTTTGCGCGGGCCGCCGCCGACCGCGTGGTGTTCATCGACCACGGCGAGATCGTGGAGCAGGGACCGCCCGCGCGGATCTTCGCTGACCCCGCGCATCCGCGCACGCGCGAGTTCGTCGCCCGCATCGCCGGACATTCGTGAGCGACCTCGAGCGGCTCGTCTTCAGCTTCTTCAACGTGGAGGTCATGCGGCGCTACCTGCCGTCCATCGCGGAGGGCTTCGTACTGACCGTGGAGCTGGCGCTCGCCGTCATCGCGACCGGCCTCGTCCTCGGCCTCACGCTGGCGCTCGTCCGCTCGCTGCAGATCCGCGTCGTCAATTGGCTCATCGTCTTCGGCGTGGACGTGCTGCGCGCGCTGCCGCCGCTCGTCATCATCGTCCTCTTCTACTTCGCGCTCCCTCACGTGGGGGTACGGATGTCCGGCTTCACCGCGACGTGGGCGAGCCTGAGCCTCGTGCTCGCCGCCTTCGCGGAGGAGATCTTCTGGGCGGGCATCCTCGCCGTGCACAGGGGACAGTGGGAGGCGGCGCGCTCCACCGGCCTCAGCTTCGGCCAGGCGCTGGCGTTCGTCGTGCTGCCGCAGGCGGTCCGCCTCACCATCCCTCCCCTCACCAACCGCGCCATCGCGATCACGAAGAACACCGCGCTGGCCTCCGTGGTGGGCGTCCCCGAGATCCTGAGCCAGGCGATCACCGGGCAGTCGTTCGCGGCGAACCCGTCGCCGCTCACGCTGGGGGCGGTCGCCTACCTCATCCTCTTCGTTCCCTTCGTCGTCGCCGGCCGCTGGGTCGAGACGCGCTTCGCGTGGAGACGGTGATGGACGCGCTCGTCCAGAACTTCTTCAACGTGGCGATCATGCGGGCGGCGTGGCCGTTGCTGCTCAAGGGCCTCCTCATGACGGTGGTCCTCTGCCTCGTCATCGTCCCCGCGGGGGTGCTGGGCGGGATGGCCGTCGCGCTGCTGTCGACGGTGCGCCGCCGCTGGGTGGCGTGGCCGCTGATCGCTTACGTGGACTTCTTCCGCGCCTTTCCGCCCCTCGTCCTGCTCATCTTCATCTTCTTCGGCCTGCCCTTCGTGGGCGTCGACCTCCCCGCCTTCGCCGCCGTCGTGCTCACCTTCCTGCTGAACACCTCGAGCTACTACGGCGAGATCTTCCGGGCGGGCATCGAGAGCGTGACGAGCGGCCAGACGGAAGCGGCACGCTCTACCGGCCTCACGCGCGCGCAGACCCTCGCCTACGTCGTCGTCCCGCAGGCGGTACGCAACGTGCTGCCCGATCTCATCGGCAACACGCTAGAGGTCGTCAAGCTCACGTCGTTGGCGAGCGTGGTGGCGCTGCCCGAGCTGCTCTACGCCGCGCGCTCGGCGCAGTCGGTCACGTACAACCCGTCGCCCATCGTGCTCGCCGCCGCCATGTACTTCGTGCTGCTATGGCCCGGCGTGCGCCTGCTCTCGCGCCTCGAGCACCGGATGATTGCCTCGCGATGACGACGCCGCGCGTGGGTATCGCCTTCAGCCGTGGCCTGACGCCCTCCGAGACGGTGGAGTGCGTGCGGCGGGCGGAGTCGCTCGGCTACGAGTCCGCGTGGGTGGCCGAGGGCCACGCGGGCGACCAGTTCGCGATCCTCGCCGCCTGCGCCACGTCGACGACGCGCATCCTGCTCGGCACCGCCATCAGCAGCGTCTTCGTGCGCAGCGCGCCCACCATCGCCATGGCGGCGGCGACGGTCGACGAGCTCTCCAGCGGCCGCTTCATCCTCGGGCTCGGCACCAGCCACCGCGAGCAGGTGGAGCCCGAGCACGGCGTGCCCTTCGATCGCCCCACCGCGCGCCTGCGTGACACGGTGGCGATCGTCCGCGGGTTGTTTGCCGACGGCGGGGTCTCGCACCGAGGCGAGACCGTCACCATCGAGCGCTTCGATCTGTGGTTCCCGCCGCGGCGCCCGCGCATCCCCATCTACGTGGCGGCGCTCTTTCCGAAGATGATGGAGATCGCCGGGGAGATCGCCGACGGCGTGCTGCTCACGTGGCCCACGCTGGAAGCACCGGGGCGCGCCGCCGAGCACGTCGCGCGGGGCGCCACGCGCGCAGGCCGGCCGCCGGAGACCATCGACGTCGCCTCCCTCGTGCCGTGCGTGGTGGCGGACACGCGGCGGGAAGCGCTCGAGCAGATGCGCCCGTCGGTGGCGTTCTACGGCGGCTATTTCCCGCGCTACAACCGCCTCCTCGCCGCCAGCGGCTTCCCCGACGTCGCCGCTGCCATCAAGGCCGACTGGGACGCCGGCAACCGCGACGCCGCCGTGCGCCGCGTCCCCGACGCGCTGATCGACGCCGTCGCCATCGCCGGCACCGCCGAGCAGTGCC
>CAYQQT010000646.1:0-2576 GCA_964419375.1 uncultured bacterium | reverse complement strand
GCAGCAGCGCGCGCGCCGCCACCTCGCGGAACTTGGCCGCGAAGAGCGCCGTGCCGCCGAGCTGGCCGAGCACGAGCTCGTCCACCTCGTCGGCGGCCGGCAGCATCAGCTCGACCGCGGGCGGCTCATCGGTCTCGGGGAAGCGGACGACGAAGCCGTCGTCGGCCCACATCGTCTCCACGTCCGCGCCCGTCTCGCGCCGCACCTTGGCCACCACCGCCATCGACCACGGGGCGTGGACGCGTCCGCCGAAGGGCGAGAGCACGCACACGCGCCAGTCGCCCAGCTCGTCGCGCGTGCGCTCGATGACGACGGTACGATCGTCGGGCACCGCGCCTGCCGCCGCCTGGTCGGCGAGGTAGGCCATCAAGTTCTGCGCGGCCTGGTGATCGAGGTCGTGCTCGCGTACGAGGCGCTCGAGGGCGGCGCCGGGCTCGGTGTCGCGCAGCGTGCGCACCATGCGGCCGATCTCGCGTCCCAGCTCGAGGGGGCGGCCGGCTCCGTCGCCATGCCAGAAGGGCGTCTTGCCGGGCTGGCCGGGCGCGGGGGAGACGAGCACGCGGTCGTGCGTGATCTCCTCGATCCGCCACGAGGAGGCGCCGAGCACGAACGTCTCGCCCACGCGGCTCTCGAAGACCATCTCCTCGTCGAGCTCGCCCACCCGCGCCGTGCCCGTCTTGGCCCCCGCCAGGAACACGCCGTAGAGGCCGCGGTCGGCGATGGTGCCGCCGTTGATGACCGCCACGCGCCGTGCGCCTTCGCGGGCGATGACGCTGTTGGCCACGCGGTCCCACGTCACCCGCGGGCGCAGCTCGGCGAACTCGTCGGAGGGATAGCGGCCCGCGAGCATGTCGAGCACGGACTCGAAGACGCCCCGCGACAGCTCGGCGAAGGGCGCCGCCCGGCGCACCGCCGCGTAGAGGTCGTCCACGTCCCAGCGGTCGAGCGAGGCCATGGCGACGATCTGCTGCGCGAGCACGTCGAGCGGGTTGCGCGGGTAGCGCGAGGCCTCCACGTGCCCGAGGTGCATCTGCCGGGTCACCGCGGCGCACGCCACCAGGTCGCCGCGGTACTTCGGAAAGATGACGCCCGCGCTCACCTCGTGCACCTGGTGGCCGGCGCGCCCGATGCGCTGCATGCCGCTCGCCACCGACGGCGGCGCCTCGATCTGCACCACGAGATCGATGGCCCCCATGTCGATGCCGAGCTCGAGCGACGAGGTGGCCACGAGGGCGCGCACGCTGCCCGCCTTCAGCCGGTCCTCGATCTCCACGCGCTGCGCCCGCGCGATCGACCCGTGGTGCGCCAGCGCCAGCGTCTCTCCCGCCAGCTCGTTGAGCGCCCCCGCCAGCCGCTCCGCGATCCGCCGGCTGTTGACGAAGATCAGCGTCGACCGGTGCTCCCGGACCAGCTCCAGTAACCGCGGATGAATCGCCGCCCAGATCGACGTCCGCACTGGCCCCTGCGCCGCCGGCCCACTCGGAAGCTCGACCACATCCCCCATCCGCGCCATGTCCTCGACCGGCACCTCGATCCGCAACGAAAGCTTCTTCCTCTCGCCCGGGTCGACAATCGTGACCGGCCGGTACTCGACGACGGTGCGCTCGTCGCCGGCGAATTCGTCGTGAACGTCGGAAACGTCGACGATGAGCTCGCTACCCGCGTGACAGGAAGAGGCGGCCCCGCCGTCGCTGTCAGTGCCGAGTGCGTCGCCACCGCCACCCAGGCGGGTGGCGTCGGAAGCGCCCCCCGAGGACCGCAGCGTAAGACGGTTGTGCGGCCGAACCCCGGGCGCGGATGCGCCCCGGCGGGAAATATGAACAGCGAGCGAGGACCGCAGGGGGGCGCTTCCGACGACAGGCCCCGCCGAGGGCGCCGCCGATGATGCCGTTCCACCCACGACAGCGCCTCCGAGAAAGCGTGCGACTTCATCCAAAGGCCGCTGCGTGGCTGACAACCCGATGCGCTGCAGTGGACGCCGCACGATTGACTCGAGGCGCTCGAGGCTGAGCGCGAGGTGAGCGCCGCGCTTGGTGGGCACGAGCGCGTGAACCTCGTCGACGATCACGGTGTCGATCGAGCGCAACGCATCGCGCGCGGTCGAGGTGAGCAGCAGGTAGAGGGACTCCGGCGTAGTGACCAGGATATCGGCCGGCTCGCGCTTGAAGCGCGCGCGCTCGCGCGCGGGCGTGTCGCCGGTGCGCACGGCGACGGCGGGCACGTGAGGAGCCTCGCCGCGGAACTCCGCCATGTTCGCCACCCCCACGATGGGCGCGCGCAGGTTGCGCTCGATGTCGACCGCGAGCGCCTTCAGCGGCGACACGTACAGGACGCGGCAGCGCTCGCGGGCGGGCGGCAGCGGTTCGAACATGAGGCGATGGATGCACCACAGAAAGGCCGCCAGCGTCTTGCCGCTGCCCGTGGGGGACAGGATGAGCGTAGACTCGCCGCGCGCGATGGCGGGCCAGCCCCGCGCCTGCGCCGCCGTCGGCTCCGCGAAGAAGGCGAAGAACCAGTCGCGGACGGCGGGATGAAACGCCTCCATGGCGGCGAGCGCGGCACGCGTGGGCATGAGC
>CAYQQT010000645.1:0-2578 GCA_964419375.1 uncultured bacterium | reverse complement strand
AAGCTGGGCGGGATCATGTCGAAGCCCTTGGCGTACTGGCAGTTGAAGATCACCTGCGAGTTACCGCTCGTGTTGGTGTCGACCGACGTCGACGTTACGTCGCGGATGTTCTGCGAGATCACCTGCCCGTAGAGGCCGCCGCTACCGGTGCCGTTGTACGAGAAGTCGTTCACCGCGTACAGCAGTCCGTGCACCGTCATGTTGCCGCTGATACTGAGGGAGCCGTTGGAGACGATCATGCCGCTGAACGCGTCAGACGGCGACGTCGACACCGGCACGTTCGGCAGCGACGATCCGGAGGGCGGCTGGCCGGTAAACGGGTTGCCGTGAATGCTGAGAGTCGCCAGCGTGGAGGTGTTGGTTCCCGCCGGATCGAGGTTCACGCCGTCGATGGTGTCGATGAAGACGATGCCGTTTCCGACCGTGTTACTCGAGTTGAACGTGACGCTGCCGCTCCACGTCGTGGAGCCGTCGCTGGCGAAGCCGCCGTTCGGGAAGCCGGGACCGAAGTAGGTCCCGTTCATCTTCGCCAGCTTCTTCAGGGTGTCCAGGGCGCTGTCGCGGTACATGAACCCGTCGAATTCCGAGGCGGGCTGGTTCTGGGCGTACGCGCCCGCACCGCCCGTGATCGTTGGGTTACCGCTGATCGACACCGAGTCCTTTGAATAGGCGCCGTACTTGTTGTTTGGGCCGCAGGACGCATCGGTGTTCGTCCCATTGACGGTCCCGTTGCCTTTTGCCTGGAGCGCGCCTTTCACGCACAGGGCGCACGGCGCCTCTTTGGCGAGACTCGGGATCACCTGCACCTTGACGAAGACCGTGCGATGCGCCTTGGTCTTTTTATCCGCGGTGTCATTCGTGGGCGTCCAGCCCACCGAGGTGATCTCGCGGACGTTGGGATCCGGACTGGCACCCTGGTCGTTGCGGACCGCCACCGTGAAGCCGCCGCTGGTGAGGCTGTCGCCGCTCATGAAGGTCGCGCCACCGAAGGGCGCGGTGGCGTAGCTGGTGTTGTCACCCGGCGTGGCGAGCGGTAGCGGCGAGGCGAGGCCGCCCGAACTGCCGGAGTTCGTCAACGACCATACCGCGCGCTCAACGCCGCTGTCCGCCAACGCGCGCGCCTGCGCCACCCGCAATTGGTTGGCGGCGATGACCGGCTCGGTCTGCGCCAGCACGCCGAAGGCCAGCATCAGCGTGGTGAGGAGCAGCAGGGTCATCATGGCCATCGGCAGCGCAATGCCGCGCTCGTCTTCGAGTCGTCTCCTCATGTTCATCGCAAGGCTCCTCCTCGCACCGGGCACGTCATCGAACATGCGCTCGTTCAGTGCACGGCCGGTGCCAGCCCTCGGGCGCATTAAATCAACTACTTATAGGCGCTCCCACGTCTTCGGGCGTTGCCCTGCCGACACCGCTCGGGCAATCCGTCATGGTAGGGGTCGGGCAGACGGCCCCTGTGGGCGGTGCGCTACCTCTTCAACAGGGGCTTCAGGGAGGCCCAGACCTTGTCGGCGATGACGGCGTGGCCGCCCGCGGTGGGGTGGATTCCGTCGGGCTGGTTGAGGGCGGGATCGCCGGCGACGCCGGCGAGGAGGAATGGCATGAGCGTGGCGCCGGTGCGTGCGGCGACCTCGCGGAACGAGTCCTCGAACCGCCGCGCGTAGTCGTCGCCGTAGTTCGGCGGCACACGCATGCCGGCGAGCAGCACGCGTGCGCTCGCCGCGCGCAGGCGCTCTACGATCTGCGTGAGGTTGGATTGCATGGCGGCGACGCCGAGGCCGCGCAGGCCGTCGTTGGCGCCGAGGGCGACGACGACGATCTCGGGTCGCGAGCGCAGCACCCAGTCCACGCGCCGCAGGCCCGACGCGCTCGTGTCGCCGCTGACGCCCGCGTTCACCACGCGGTAGCGGTAGCCTTCGCGGTGAAGCCGCGCCTGCAGTCGCGCCGGGAAGGCGTCGCCCGCGGGCACTCCGAGGCCGGCGGTGAGGCTGTCGCCGAGCACGGCGATGACGGGCTCGGTGTCCGCGCGCGCGACGGCGGACGCGAGCAGCACGAGCAGCAGCGCGAGAGCGGCGGCGAGGCGGGCGCTCACAGCGTCGAGTGTAGTATGGCTTTGATGATTCTCCAGGTGCGCGACCTCAGCATGCGACTGGCCAGTGGCGGACGGCCCGTCGCCATTCTGGAGGCCGTCAGCTTCGACGTGGCACGCGGCGAGGTGGTGGCCATCACGGGCCCGTCGGGCAGCGGCAAGTCGACGCTGCTCGGCCTCATCGCCGGCCTCGACACACCCACCGCGGGCTCCATCGTCGTCGACAACGTGGACGTGACCGCCCTCGGCGAGTCCGCGCTCGCGCGCTTCCGGCGCCGGACCATCGGCTACGTCTTCCAGTCCTACCATCTGATCCCGACGCTGAGCGCGCTCGAGAACGTGGCCATTCCCCTCGAGCTGGCGGGAGAGCGGGCCGCGCTCGCGCGCGCGGCGGCGCTGCTCGCCGACGTGGGACTGGCCGATCGCGCCCACCACTATCCCGCGCAGCTCTCCGGCGGCGAGCAGCAGCGGACCGCGGTCGCCCGCGCTCTC
>CAYQQT010000644.1:0-2581 GCA_964419375.1 uncultured bacterium | reverse complement strand
GCCGGCACGGAGTCAAACTAGTGACACCACCGTGCATCGGAACGGCCGGCACGCAGCCAAACTAGTGACACCAAGTGTGGGTAGTGCGAGCGGAGCCGGTGCCTCCGGCGAGGCGAGCAGTGAAATGATCTCAGCTCTCAGGAGGGCTACGCATGCACGTCCATGAGCGGAACACCGAGAAGAAGCGGCTGAACGGGCTGATGCTGAAGTCCCCGATGAAGGTGTATGCGGCGTACGGCGCGCTCGGCAAGCAGGTGTTCGCCGACGGCGCGCTGTCCAAGAAGCACAAGGAGCTCACGGCGCTGGCCGTCGCCGTGTCGCAGAACTGCTTCGACTGAGTGGACCACCGCGTCGAGGAGGTCCTCGACCAGGGCGCGACGGAAGCGGAGATCGCGGAGACGCTCGACATCGGGCTCCTCATGGGGGGAACCCTCGCCGCCAAGTCGGTGCGTCACGCGTTTTCGGTGCTGGAAGAGCTCGGCAAGAAAGGACGATGACCATGGCTGGCATTCCGGAGCAGTATCGTGATCTCTTCGACAAGAAGGCGTTTGCGCACATCGCCACCGTGGGCAAGGGCAACACGCCCCAGTCCACGCCGGTGTGGGTCGATTACGACGGCACCCACATCCGCATCAACACGGCGCGCGGGCGCGTGAAGGACAAGAATCTGCAGGCCAATCCCAAGGTCGCCCTCTCCATCCTCGATCCCGATAATCCTTACCGCTACGTGCAGGTGCGTGGGCGCGTGGCCGAGATGACGGAGAAGGGCGCCGACGAGCACATCGACGCGCTCGCCAAGAAGTACACGGGGCAGGACCGGTACGGGTTCCGCCAGCCCGGTGAGGTGCGTGTCATGGTCAAGATCGTGCCCGAGCGCGTGCAGGGCATGGGGTAGTCACGCCCGGGTGATTCAAGTCGAGTCCGTTTCCAAGGGGTACGGCGGCCAGACCGTGCTCCGCGAGGTCACCTGGCGCATCGCCGAGCGCGAGCGCATCGGCCTCGTCGGCCCCAACGGGGCGGGGAAGACCACCATGTGCCGGATCCTCGCCGGCATCGAGGAGCCGGACACCGGGCGCGTGAGCCGCCCCCGGCACGTCACCGTCGGCTACCTCCCCCAGGAGGTGACCGGCGGCACCACCGGCTCCGTGCTCGCGGAGGCGCTCGGCGGCTTCGAGGAAGTGTGGGCGCTCGAGCGCGAGATGGAGGAGGTGGCGGCCGCCCTCGAAGCCTCCGCCACGGAGGCGCTCACCGAGCGCTACGGCGATCTGCAGCACCGCTTCGAGGCGCTCGGCGGCTATCGTCTGGAGACCTCCGCGCGCTCCATCCTCACGGGGCTCGGCTTCACCGCCGCCGACCTCGTGCGCCCGCTCTCCGAGTTCTCGGGAGGCTGGCGCATGCGCGCCGCGCTCGCGCGCCTGCTGCTCCTCGCCCCCTCGCTGCTGCTGCTCGACGAGCCCACGAACCACCTCGATCTGGAATCGCTGGCGTGGCTGGAGAACTTTCTCGCCGGCTACGACGGCACCGTGGTCGTGGTCTCCCACGACCGGTACTTCCTGAACCGCATGGTGACGTCCATCGCCGACCTTAGCCCCGCGGGGATCACCGTCTATCCGGGCGACTACGACGAGTACCTCGTGGAGCGCGAGGCCCGCCGGCAGCTGCTCGAAGCGCAGGCGCGCAACCAGGCCAAGCGCATCGCCGAGATCGAGCGCTTCATCGACCGCTTCCGTTACCAGGCCACCAAGGCGCGCCAGGTGCAGAGCCGCATCAAGATGCTCGACAAGGTGGAGCGCATCGAGCTGGACGGCGTCACCAGGCGCATCCACTTCGCGTTCCCGGAGCCGCCCCGCACGGGGCGCCGGGTGGCCTCGCTGCGCGGCATCCACAAGGCGTACGGCGCCAACGTCGTGTACAGCGGCATGGAGTTCGACGTCGAGCGCGGCGACCGGGTTGCGCTCGTGGGCGAGAACGGCGCCGGCAAGTCCACGCTCCTGAAGATCCTGGCGGGCGCGCTGCCCTTCGACCGCGGCGAGCGCACCCTCGGGCCTCACGTGGCCGTCCATTACTACGCGCAGCACCAGCTGGACGCGCTCACCGCCGGCAACACGGTGCTCGAGGAGATCATCGCCGCCGCCCCGCACATGCCGCACACGCGCCTGCGCGCGATCCTCGGCGCCTTCCTGTTCTCGGGCGACTCCGTCGAGAAGAAGGTGACGGTCCTCTCCGGAGGCGAAAAGGCGCGGCTCGCCCTCGCCAAGATGCTGGTGCGTCCCGCCGCCCTCCTGTGCCTGGACGAGCCCACCAATCACCTCGATCTCGGCTCCCGCGAAGTCCTGGAGGACGCGCTCGCCGTCTTTCCGGGCACCATCGTATTCATCTCGCACGATCGCTACTTCATCAACGCCATCGCGACCTCCATCGTCGAGGTCGCGCACGGCGTGCTCACGCGCTATCTCGGCTCGTACGACGACTACCTGTCGGCGAAGGCGTCGCCCGCGTCCGTAACCCCGGCCTCCGCCGCCGCCGCGCCCACGAGGGCGCCCGCGCAGCCACCGAAGCCGTCGAGGAGCGCCACGGAAGG
>CAYQQT010000643.1:1286-2583 GCA_964419375.1 uncultured bacterium | reverse complement strand
CCGCGTCGCGCGCTCGACGTGGCCGGGGGCGGCCACACCGCGCTCGCCTTCGCCGGGGTGGCATCACATATCACGGTCCTCGACGTGGAGGCGGTGCTGCCCGCCGCGCGTCAGCTCGTCGGCGGCGCCGCCCGCAACGTCCGCTTCGTGGCGGGCGACGTGGGAGCGCTCCCCTTCGACAACGGAGCCTTCGATCTCGTCACCTGCCGCCTCGCCGCCCACCGTTTCCCCCACGCCGCCCTCGCCGTCCGCGAGATCCAGCGCGTGCTCGCGCCCGGCGGATCGTTCCTGCTCGCGGAGCGCCTCGGCCACGATGACGCCGACGCCGGCGCTGTCACCGCCGCAGGGGCCGCGCGCGCTTACCGGCGGCCCGAATGGCACGCCTTCCTGCGCGCGGCCGGCCTCACCGTGATGGACGAAGAAACGATCGCCGCCGGCACCGGGTCGCCGGCCGACCGGCTGATCCTCATACGCGCCGAGAAGGACTAACCCAACTTCCACACTTTCGGGAGCGGAGTGCTGACATGTCAATCGGTTACACGAGCCGCGAGTGACTATCGTGCCTGAGTCGGCGCCCAGGTCTTCACCGGCTTGATCACCTCGTGCGGGATCTGCAGCGTGCGGTAGATGTCCCGATGGATCGCCTCGGGCGTCGACCCCTTCCGGATCCGCACGGTCTGGCCGTTCGTCGCCGGCAGCACGACGTCTGGACGTGGTGCGTGGAGAGCTGCTCGCGCAGCGTGGCCCACGACGTGTGCACGCCCTGGTCCAGGAAGCGTTTCTCGATCGCGACGAGCACGTGGTAGGCGAGCACGCAGAGGAAGATGTGGGTCTGGACCCGATCTTTCAAGTGATGGAAGATCGGCCGCTCCATGAGCGGACTCTTCATGTCGCGGAAGGCGTCCTCGACGCGGGTGAGGAGGATGTACAGGCGCCAGATCTCCGCGTCACCGAGATCCTGGCGATCGGTCTTGAGCAGATACCCGCCGTCGAGCCGCTCGGCCTTCGTTTTCTTGTCTGCGTGCGGCGTCCACGCCACGGCCGGGGTCGCGGCGTCGTACGTGATGTCGTAATACCGTCCCACGCGCGCGTGGCGCTCCTTGAGGCGCCCGATCGCTGCGTGCACCTTGGCCTCCTCGCGGAGGCGCCCCGTGGCGACGCGCGCCTGGAGCTTCGTGAGGTCCTCGAGGAAGCGCTGCTCGTGCTTCGCACGGATCGCGCGATCTTTCTCCGTGCGGCCCTCACTGCGACACAGGAGGTGGACCTCCCCGGCGACGACCCGGCGCTTGATCTCGAC
>CAYQQT010000643.1:0-1186 GCA_964419375.1 uncultured bacterium | reverse complement strand
GACCTCGTGCGCTTTCGGAAAGCCGTCGCGGTCCAGGACCAGGCCGACGACGACTTGCTGACAGTCGGGCCGGTGATCGCGCGAGTGCCCGCGCCGGGCTTGCGGGTTGTGCGGGCACTGGCCCTCGAAGTAGGTGGACGTCAGGTCGTAGAGGTAGATCGTGTCGTCGAGGTTGAACAGCGTGTGCTCGCGCGCGGCCAGCGCCTGTTCGATCGCCGCGCGGTGCGGATGCAGCCGATCGAGCTGGCGGGAGAGGCCCGTGGATATTCTTCTCTACTTTCGGCCCGCCGGACCAGGCCGGGAAGCAAGCCCGCTTTGCGTGTCGCAATCGTGTCGGGCGTTAACGTGCAGGCCACGGGCAAGTCGACCATATCCCCTCGCCTTCGACGGACGTCTTCAGTCAACACAACCGCGTCAACTGTCGCGATCCACCGGGCTGACCGCCGATCCCCTATCGCTCATAGGCGGAATCGTGGTCGGGATGGAGAGAAATCAGTCGAAGAAAGTCACCATCCCGAAACGCGATCGCGCGAATTCGCTGACTGAGTCGAAGCGAATACACCTTTGCTCCGTTGGGTGCTTTGAGGTGCTCGATGAGTTCCCACTGAAAACCTGTATGCCGATACAGCGTGTTCCAGTCCAACTCCCGCAGCCGCCGCAAAGAAGCAACGACCTGCTTGAGGTCGACGACCTCAAGGCGGAAGAACACATCCTGAAACTCGGGGCTATTGAGATCTAGGCGGACACGGCTACCGGCGTCGGCCACGAGTGCGTCCGACGCGTTTGGTCCGCTGCTTCAAGAGACTCTCGACGTCCGTCTCCCGAGGCTCCGTTTCGGCGGCCCACGTGAGCCCGCGCTCGATTCGGGAACGATGCGGCTCCTCGAGCGTCCACAGCTGACTCTCGGGCACGACGGCCACCGCCGTCAGGACCATCGTGCCGTCCTTGCGCCGCTCGAGACGCAGCGTCTTGCCCGCGTAGCTTTTACCGAGCGAGATTTGGCCGCTCTTTCCCACAACCTTGATTTCGACCTGATCGGCGCCCGCTTCCCTCGCTTTCATGCCATCATGCTATCATGCCGTGGTGCCGGCTGGCAACACCAGACAGCGTGGCGTCTGACTTCGATCCGGAGCGCTGCTCCCCGACTGGTGCGGATCGATGGACGCCTCTCCGAAATTGTGAGGCG
>CAYQQT010000642.1:0-2593 GCA_964419375.1 uncultured bacterium | reverse complement strand
GTCGACCGACGAGCCGTGGCAGTGCGACCCGAGCCGGTGCCTCCGGCGACGGAAGCGAAATACAACGGCAGCGAAATACAAAAGAAGGTACAGCGCGCCCACCAGGTTTCAAGGGGCGTGGCTGGGAGGGCAGGCATGGCCCAGAAGAACTCGACGCAGAAGGGGGCGCCGTCGCTCGGCATCGACGCCGAGGTGGCCAGACGGCTGCTCTATGACATGGTGCTCATCCGCCGCTTCGAAGAGAAGGCGGCGGAGGCGTACGCGCTCGGCAAGATCGGCGGCTTCCTGCACCTGTCCATCGGTGAGGAAGCGGTGGCGGCGGGCACCACCTCGGTGCTCAGGCCCGACGACTACGCGATCTCGACCTATCGCGAGCACGGGCACTGCCTGGCCAAGGGGTCCGATCCGCGCCGCATGATGGCGGAGCTCTTCGGGCGGCGCGACGGCCTCAGCAAGGGCAAGGGCGGCTCCATGCACCTGTTCGACAAGAGCACGAACTTCCTCGGTGGCCACGCCATCGTGGGCGCGCACCTGCCGCTGGCGGCGGGCGTCGGCTTCGCCATCAAGTACGAGGGTGGCGACCAGGTGATCGTCTGCTACTTCGGCGACGGCGCCGTCCCCGAAGGCGAGTTCCACGAGGCGATGAACCTCGCCGCGTTGTGGAAGCTGCCCGTCATCTTCCTGTGCGAGAACAATCGCTACGCCATGGGCACCTCGCTGGAACGCGCGCTCGCCGAGACGGAGATCTGGAAGTTCGGGAAGGCCTACAACATGGCCGCGGAGCCCGTGGACGGCATGGACGTGCTCGCCGTGCGCGAGGTGGTGAGCCGCGCGGTGGAGCGCGCCCGCACGGACAAGGCGCCGTCGCTGATCGAGGCGCGCACGTACCGCTTCCGCGGCCACTCCATGCGCGACCCTGCGGGCGCGGTGTACCGCACGAAGGAGGAAGTGGAGCGCGAGAAGCTGCGCGACCCCATCGTCACCTTCCGCGAGCGTGCCATGAAGGCGGGCCTCGTCAGCGAGGAGGACGTCAAGAAGATCGACAAGGACGCCAACGACCTCATCGACGAGGCGGTGGCCTTCGCCGAGGCCTCGCCGGAGCCCGAGCTCTCCGAGCTCTTCACCGACATCTTCAAGGAGGCGTGAGATGACGGTGATGAGCTACCGTGAGGCGCTCAACGTGGCGCTGCGCGAGGAGATGAACCGCGACCCGCGCGTGTTCGTCATGGGGGAAGAAGTCGGCCTCTACGAGGGCGCGTACAGGGTCACCCAGGGCCTGCTCAAGGACTTCGGCCCCAAGCGCGTTGTCGACACGCCCATCGCGGAGTCGGGCTTTACGGGCATCGGCATCGGCGCCGCCATGGTGGGGCTGCGCCCGGTGGTGGAGATGATGACGTTCAACTTCGCGCTGCTCGCCCTCGACCAGATCGTCAACTCGGCGGCGAAGCTCCACTACATGTCGGGCGGGCAGTACCACGTGCCCATCGTCATCCGCGGGCCGGGCGGGCCCGCGCACCAGCTCGCCGCGCAGCACTCGCAGTCGATGGAGAGCTACTTCTACCACGTGCCGGGCCTCAAGGTGGTGCGCCCATCGACGCCCGCGGACGCCAAGGGTCTGTTGAAGTCGTCGATCCGCGACGACAATCCCGTGATCTTCATCGAATCGGAGACGCTCTACAACATCAAGGGCGAGGTGCCGGACGATCCCGACTTCGTCATCCCCCTCGGGCAGGCGATCATCCGGCGCGAGGGGACGGACGTGACGGTGGTCGCCTACATGGGCATGATGTACCGCGCCATGGAGGCGGCGGAGGAGCTGGAGAAGGAAGGCATCTCCGTCGAGATCGTCGATCCGCGCACGCTGCGCCCCATGGACACGGGCACCATCATCGGATCCGTCCGCAAGACCCACCGCGCGGTGGTGGTGGAAGCGGGAGCCGGCTTTGCCGGGATGGGCTCGGAGATCGCGGCCTTCATCACCGAGTCCGCCTTCGACGACCTCGACGCGCCCGTGGAGCGCGTCACGGGGGCGTCGGCGCCCATGCCGTACGCGCGGAACCTCGAGAAGGCCAAGACGCCCACCAAAGAGAAGATCATGGATGCCATCCGTAACGTCTGCTACGTGAACCCCGGGAGTCGCTGACATGGCCGTGACCAAGGTCGTGATGCCGAAGCTCTCGGAGGCGATGGAGAGCGGCAAGATCATCAAGTGGCTGAAGAAGGAAGGCGAGCGCATCGCCGCCGGCGACATCCTCGCGGAGGTGGAGACGGACAAGGCGGACGTCGAGATGGAGGCCTTCGGCGCGGGCGTCCTGCGCAAGATCCTCGCGCAGGCGGGATCGACGGTGCCCGTGGGATCGTTGATCGGCGTCATCGCCGAGCCCGACGACGACATCGCCGCCGTCGCGAGTGCAGCGCCCGCGGCCGCGCCCGCGGCACCGAAGCCCGCTGCGAGCGCTACCGCGCCGAAGCCAGCGGCAGGGGCGCCGGCCATGGCGTCGCGACCGGCGGAGGTGCCGCCCACGCCGAAGAGCGAGGATCATGCCGAGCGGCCTACTGACATGGGGGGCCTCGAAGGGCCCCCCAAGCCCCC
>CAYQQT010000641.1:0-2599 GCA_964419375.1 uncultured bacterium | reverse complement strand
ACTGGAAGTCGAATTTGGCGTTTGCGGCGATGCTGCTGCTGTCCGTGATGGCGGTTGGTCTGTTCGCGCTCGTCGAGCTGGTCGAGCGGGTCGTGTGTCCGTGGTATGCGCTGGCGCGGGAGCAGGGCGAGGTGGTGGAGGAGCTGAGCGTGAAGGACCTCGAGAAGGTCCGCGCCGCGGCCGGCTAGAGGTTGGAGGGCGCGCGGCTACTCAGCAGCGTCAGAGGGATGAGAAAATAGGTCCACATGGGGAATCCCAGCTAAAGGAGAGCCGTTCATGGCCCGCATCGTCACCGTCGCCGCCGCCCAGATGGGCCCGAATAACGAGAGCGCGAGCCGCGAGGAAATCGTGGAGCGCATGCTGGCGCTGCTCGAGCAGGCGAAGCAGCAGGGCGTCGAGCTCATCGCCTACCCCGAGATGGCGCTCACGACCTATTTCCCGAAGAAGATCCGCAAGGACTTCGACCAGTTCTTCGAGACCGAGATGCCGCCCAAGGCGCTCGAGCCGCTCCTGCGCCGCGCCAAGGACGCGCGAATCGCCGTGCACGCCGGCTTCTGCGAGAAGGCCGACGGCAAGTACTTCAACACGGCGCTCTTGACCGACACCGCGGGCAAGCTCTGCGGAACGTTCCGGAAGATCCACCTGCCGGGGACGAGGGAGCCTGACGGCTTCGCCCAGGTCTATGAGCCCTACTACTTCGCCCACGGCGACACCGGCTACAAGGTCTTCGACGCCTGCGGCGCCAAGGTCGGCATCGCCATCTGCCAGGACCGGCGCTACCCGGAGAGCTACCGGGCGCTGGCGCTCCTGGGCGCCGACATCATCTTCATCGGCTACAACACGCCGATCTCGCCGCTGGCGCTCGATCTCAATGAGCTCTGCATGCGGGCCGGCGCCTATGCCAATGCCTGCTTCGTGGTGGGTGTCGCCAAGGCGGGCGTGGAGGACGGCCTGGAGCTGATCGGCGGCTCCTGCATCATCAGCCCCCAGGGCCAGGTGCTCGCGAAGGCCGCTTCCACGGGCGACGAACTCGTCGTCTCGCGCATCGACCTCGACCAGATGACACCGGTGCGGAAGCGCTGGAACTTTCTCGGCCGCCGCCAGCCCCAGCACTACGCCACGCTGCTGCAGCCCGTGACCGACAAGGAGCCTCACCGATGAGTCCTCGGGTCGACACCATCGTCCGCGGCGGCAAGCCGGGCTACGGGCAGTTCCTCGCTCGTACCGGCCCGATAGCGCCGCTCGGCGGCGCGGTGCGCTGATGGACTATCTCACGCGCCTCGCCCGCTTCGTTCACGAGACACGGCTCGGTGACCTGCCCGCCTCCACGGTCAAGGCGTCCAGGCTTGTCCTGCTCGACACCATCGGCGCGATCGTCGCGGGCAGCGCCCTGCCCGAGAACACGCGGCTTGCGCACAGGGCCGCCCGCCGCGCCCCTCATGGCGGCGCAAGCCTTCTCGGACACGGGCTGAAGGCCGACCCGCTGCTCGCCACGTTCACCAATGCCACGGCCGGCGTCGCGCTCGAGATGGACGAGGGCAATCGCCTGGGCGGCGGCCATCCGGCCATCCACGTCATCCCCGCGGCGCTCGCGGTCGCCGAGGAGATGGGCGCGGACGGCCGCCGGCTGCTCGAGAGCATCGTCGCGGGCTACGAGGTCGGCTCGCGCCTCGGCGGCGCGACCCAGGCGCGGCCGAACGTCCACTCCCACGGTACCTGGGGCACCATCAGCACCGCGGTCGCCGTGGCGCGCCTTCACGACCTTCCGGGCGATGAGATCCGCCACATCATCAATCTCTCAGCCTCGATGAGCCCGGCCAATACCTGGACGCCGGCGCTCGAGGGCGCCACCATCAGGAATGCCTATCCGGGACGCTCGGGGCTCGAGGGCATCCTGGCCGTGGACCTTCATCGCGCAGGCTTCACCGCGCTCGACGATGCGCCGTCGGACGTCTACGGCACCATTCTCGCCGACCACTTCGAGCCCGCGCAGGCCGTGGAAGGACTCGGCGAGACCTATCGCATCGAAGAGAACTACTTCAAGCTCCACGCCTGCTGCCGGATGAACCACCCCGCGCTGGACGCGATCATGGCGCTGCGCGCCGAGGCGAAGATCACGGCCGAGCAGGTGGCGCGGGTGCGGATCACCTCCATTCCTTTCGGCCTGCGAATGACTGAGCCGGCGCCCCGGAGCATGCTTGGCGCCAAGTTCTCCATCCCGTATGCCGCCGCCGCGGCCCTCGTCCTCGGGCGCACCGATGCTGCGGCCTTCGCGGACGGCGTGCTCGCCGACGCGCGCATCCGCGCCATGGCCGCGCGTGTCGAGGTGGCGGCCGACCCTGAGATGGCGCTCAAGCGCGCCGACTACCCGACTGCCGAGGTGCGGATCACGCTGACTGACGGTCGGGTGCTCACGCGCACGACTGGTGTGGTCCGGGGCGATGCGGCCAACCCGGTCGCCCCGGACGAGATCGTCGCCAAGTTCCTCGCCCTCGTCGGCGGGCCGCTCGGCGAGGCCCGTGCCCGGGAGATCGTCGAGGTCATCGAGGGGGTGGACGGCCTCAAGGACATTCGCGACCTCACGGCTCTCCTCGCGCCG
>CAYQQT010000640.1:0-2620 GCA_964419375.1 uncultured bacterium | reverse complement strand
GCTGCCCGCCGCGTACGCGCTGGCGCGCCTGCCCGTGCGCGGCCGGCGCGCGCTGCTGCTCGGCATCGTGGCCGGCACCGCGCTGCCGCAGATCGCGACCGTGAGCCCGCTCTACCTGCTCATCCGCGCCCTCGGCCTGCGTGACACGTGGACGGCGCTCGTGCTCGCCCACACCTCCTTCGCCCTGCCGTTGACCATCTGGCTGCTCTTCGGCTTCATCCGCGAGATCCCGCGCGCGCTGGAGGAATCCGCCGCCATCGACGGCGCGGGCACGCGCGCGACCTTCCGGTGGGTGATCGCGCCCCTCATTGCCCCCGGGATGGCCTCCGCGGGCCTGCTCGCGTTCCTCTTCAGCTGGAACGAGTTCCTCTTCGCCTACACGTTGACCGCCACCGAGGCCAGCCGCACCGCGCCCGTCGCCCTCGCGCTCTTCCCCGGCGTCTTCGAGATCCCGTGGGCGGACATCGCGGCCGCCTCCATGCTGGCGAGCTTGCCCATGGTGTTGCTGACGCTCGCCCTCCAGCGGTACCTGGTGCAGGGCGTCATCGCGGGCGCGGTCAAGGATTGACCGGGAACCGGGCGCCGGGTGTGCGGTTGCGCGCCCTCTCTACTGGTAAATCTCGTTGAACTTCGCCTTGAGGCTCTTCGCTTCCTTCTCGATGTAATCGTAGTCCACGGCCATGAGCTTGATCTGATCGAGGGGCGGGCTGCCCGCGGGCGGCTCCACGTCCGAGCGCGCGGCGTAGATGCCCTCGCCCGGAAACAGCTTCTGCACGGTGTCGGAGATCATGAACTCGGCGAGCGCCTTGGCCGCGTTGGGATGGGGGGCGCCCTTGATCACGGCCGTGGGGGCGGGGATGGCGAAGGCCCCGTCGGCGGGAAAGATCGTCTGCACCTTGTGGCCCGCCTTGCGATCCAGCCACGCGTACTGGTCGGCGCCTTCGGCGGCCATCAGCCGCTCGCCGCGGGTGAGCGTCTCCGACACCTGCTGATGGCCCTGGACGATCATCACCTCGTTGGCGCGCAGCTTCTGGTAGAACTCCCAGCCGTACTTCTTCGACAGCGTTCCCACCACCATGAGCTGGATCGCCGTGTACGACGGATCGGGCATGACCATCACGCCCTTGTACCTGGCATCCGTGAGATCCGTCCAGCTCCGGGGCAGGCTCAGCCCTTTGTCCGTGCGCGCGATGATCCCGACCAGGTTCAGCCGCTGCGCGATGTGGTAGCCCTTCGGCTCCTTCAACTCGTCGCGCACCTTCTCGAAGTTCCTCGGCCGGAAGGGCACGAGCAGGTCGCGCTTGATGAGCGCACTGGCGGCGGCGGGATCGGAGATCGTCAGCACGTCCGCCACCACGCGCCGCGCGTCCATCTCCTGCAGGAAGCGCCGCAGGACGGCGGAGCCGCCGGAGCGGAAGAGCTCCACCTTGATGCCGGTCTGCGCCTGGAAGAGCGTGGCGATCTTCTGCGCCGTCTCGATCGGCGTCGAGGTGTACCAGGTGACGGCGCCTTCCTTCCTGGCGGCGGCGAGGTCGACGGTGTCCGGCGTGAAGCGCGGCGCCTGCGCGGAGGCCGGGGCCGCACAGAGCAGGACGAGGATGCCGGCGAGGACACGGGCCCGGGTCATACGCACTCCCCCCTCACGCGCCCCGATAGATCGGAGCGGGCTGGCCGAAGAAGCTGCCCAGGATGTGGTAGGCGATGGCGACGTTCTTCTGGTGGAAGCTGGCGTGCGCGATCCCCGGCATCACCGCGAACTGCTTGTCCGGGTTGGGCAGCCGCGCGAAGAAGTCGAGAAGGTCCTCGACGCCCGCGATGCCGTCGTACTGCCCGCGCATGATGAGCGTGGGCGCCGTGATGCGGGTGGGGTCGACGACGGGGAGGTTCGCGCACATGTCGACGTAGGTGCCGGTGGGCACGGAGTCGTCGAGGGCGAGGATCGCGCTCGCGAAGGCCTCGATCACCTCGGGGTCGGCGGTGCCGGGATGATCGCGGGTGAAGATGCTGCGCACGAAGGCGCGGTCGATGGGCCGCCGGTTCTTGCTGCGAAACTCCGGCAGGCGCTTGGTCCGCTCCGCGAGGGTGGGGCTCCCCTTCCCCGTCCACACGAAGGCGTCGAGCGCGAGACGGCGCACGCGCTCGGGGCGGCGTTGCGCGAACAGCGCCGCCCGCAGCGCGCCGGAGGAGATGCCGTACACGAAGAATGACTCCACGCCGCGCGTGCGCGCAATGTAGTCGGAGGCCGCTTCGAGGTCGTCGGCGCCGGTGGCGATGTCGGCGTTGATGTCGCGATGCTTGTCGGAGCGGCCGTAGCCCTCCATGTCCACGCACCACGTGTCGTAGCCGAGACGCACGAAGTGGTCCATGGCCGAGGCGCGCCCGGGCACCTGCAGGTCGAACGTGGGCTGCGAGGCCATCGAGGAGCCGTGCACGAAGAGGATGGTGCCGAGCGGCGCCGGGGACGTCCCCGCGGCTTTCTCCCACAGGAAGAGGCGAATGGGCCCCTTCGTGGTCCAGTGCTCGCGACCGACGATGGCGGGCTCGGCCGTCATCACGGGGCCCGGCCGATGGCCCGGGCGAGCTCCGCGAAGGGCACGATGCGCCCGTGCAGCGGCAGGAT
>CAYQQT010000639.1:0-2624 GCA_964419375.1 uncultured bacterium | reverse complement strand
CGCCGACCGCACGCGCTGCTGACTCGCGATCAGTACGTCCGGAGTATTTCGTAATTCGTCGTGCGCTGGGCTGGAGTAAAGCCCGCTTCGCGGATCAGCGTGATGATCTCTTCGACGGACACGGTGTTCACGTAGTTCGCGGCTTTGTGCACGTTTTCTTCGAAGAGGGTGCCGCCCCAGTCGTCGGCGCCGAAGTGCAGCGCGATCTGGCCCGCGCGCTTGCCCTCGGAAAACCACGACGCCTGGATATGCGGGAAGTTGTCCAAGTAAAGTCGTGAGGCGGCGAGCATGCGCAGGTACATGTTGGGGCCCTTGTACTGCTTGATCCACTTCTCGAGCAGCGTGTTGCCGGGCTTGAACGACCACGGCACGAAGGCGGTGAAGCCCCCGTGCAGATCCTGTAATTCGCGGATGGCGTCGAAGTGGTCGAGGAGGTCGTCCACCTGCTCGACGTGGCCGTACATCATGGTGGCCGTCGAGCTGAAGCCGCGGCGGTGCGCCTCGCGGTGAACCTCGAGCCATGCCTGGGGCCCGCCTTTTTTAGGCTCGATGCGCTTGCGCACGCGCTCGGAGAGGACCTCGGCGCCGCCGCCCGGCAGCGTGCGCTGCCCTGCCGCGTAGAGACGGTCGAGCACGTCGCCGATGCCGATGTTGGAGAGCTTCGCCACCGTCTGGATCTCGGAGGCGGTGAAGAAGTGCGGCGTCACCTGGGGGAAGCGCCGGCGGGTCTCGCGCACGAGGCTCTCGTAGTAGTCGAGTGGCAGCGCCGGGTTGTGGCCGCCCTGCAGGAGCACCGTGGTCGCGCCCTTGTTTGCCGCCGACTCCACCTTGGCAAGCACTTCGTCCACCGTGAGCGTCCACGCCTCGGGATCGCCGGGCTTGCGGTAGAAGGCGCAGAACTGGCAGTCGGTGATGCAGACGTTCGTGTAGTTGGGATTGGAGTCGATGACGAAGGTCACCACCTTGTCGGGAATGCGCTGGTAGCGCGCTTCGCTCGCGATGGCGCCGAGCTCGAGGATGGGGGCCTCGGTGAGCAGGAAGCGTCCTTCGTCGCGATCCAGTCGCTTGCCGTTCAGGGCCTTGTCCCGGATCTGCTCGAGCATCAGTTCCAGACCTCGATGACGTTGTAGAGTGCGTCGCGCTCGACGGGGATCTTGCCCGCGTCGCGGATCATCCGGAAGAGCTGCTCGCGCGCGACGCCGGCGGGGGTCTCGGCGCCCGCCATGTGCTGGATCTTCTCGTCCTCCAGCGTGCCGTTGACGTCGTCGGCGCCGAAGTGGAGCGCCACGGACGTCGTCTCCTCGCCGAGGACGACCCAGTACGCCTCGATGTGCGGAAAGTTGTCGAGGAGCAGGCGTGCGGCGGCGATGGTGCGCAGGCTGTCCGTGGGGGGCGTCTGTCGCGGCACCAGCTTCGTCGTGCCCACCTGGTAGGCGAGGGGAATGAAGGTGAGGAACCCACCCGACTGGTCCTGCTGCTCGCGCAGGCGCAGCAGGTGATCGACGCGCTCGGCCAGCGTCTCCACGTGGCCGTAGAGCATGGTGGCGTTGGTCTTGATGCCGAGCGAGTGGGCGATGCCGTGGATCTCGCACCAGCGCTCGGGATCCGCCTTGCCCGTGTACTTGAGCAGCCGCGCCAGCCGCGGCGAGAAGATCTCCGCGCCACCTCCCGGCATGGACTGCAGCCCCGCCGCCTTCAGGCGGGCCAGCGACTCCTTGGGCTCGATCTTCCAGCGCCGCCAGAAGTAATCGATCTCCGCCGCCGTGAAGGCCTTGATCTGCACCGCGGGGCGCGCCGCCGCGATGGCCGCGATGATCCTTTCGAAGTACTCGAAGGGCCAGTCGGGGTGGTGGCCGCCCACGATGTGCACCTCGCGCGTCTCGCCCTTCACCATGCCCACCATGTCCTCGATGGTGTGCTCGAAGGCGCCCGCCTCGCCCTTCTTGCGCGCGAAGTCGCAGAAGGAGCAGGACAGCACGCAGACGTTGGTGGGCGTGATGTGCCGGTTGATGACGAAGAAGACGCGGTCGCCCTCACGCTGACTCTTGACGGCGTTGGCCATGTGGCCCACGCCGAGCAGGTCGTCGCTCTCGAAGAGCGTGAGGCCGTCCTCACGGCTGAGCCGCCGGCCCTCGGTCACCTTGGCCCAGATGGGCTGCAGACGCGAATCGGCGAAGTGCACGCTTCCCCTCCTGGTCGCCGGCCAGACCGACCGGTCGGTCTGACTCTAACTGCGCGTCGTGACACGTGTCAATAAAATGGACTTACCGTGCCCCGGCGGGCTATGAATCGAGCATGTGGACCCGCCACGCAGCCATCGTGACCATCGCCATGCTGCTTGCCGCAGCCTCGGCTCACGCCGCTCCGGGTGACGACCGCGTCTGTGATCAGGCGATCGCGCTCGCCGAAGCCCGGCGCAACACCATCCGCACCGAAGTGCGCCGCCAGCAACAACGTGATTCCTACGAAGCGGCCAGCCTGCGCATCATCGACGATCTTCTCAAGAACGCCGGCCGGTGGCGCGACCGTCGCGACTGGCGAAGCTGCGTGTGGTACGCGGAAGAAGCATGGAACTTCGGCCGTCCCGACCGGCCGGCCCCTCCGGGACAGATGCCTTAATTACA
>CAYQQT010000638.1:0-2636 GCA_964419375.1 uncultured bacterium | reverse complement strand
AGCGAGCGACGAGCCAACGACGGAGATGGGCGTTTTTCAGCGCCCTGCTAGCGCTCAGGAGAACTTGGCGAGGTAGCCCGAGAGCGCGGGGAGGGAGCGCTCGCGGAGGGTGACGGCGACGCGGAGCTGCTCGAGGTACTGGGCGAGGGTCTTGCCGCCGAGGTCGATCGTGCGCTCCGCGAAGAAGCGGTGGACGTCGGCCTCCAGCTCCGGCGTGGCGAGCCCCGTCACGCCTTCGGCCATGCGACGCGTCCCGTGCTTGGGATACAGCCGGTCCATCGTGTCCCAGTTCGCCTTCACGAACTCCCACGCCCGCTCGCGGCCGTACACGCTCATGAGCAGCGAGCGCACGACGAAGGGCGCATCCTGCGTGCGGATCTCACCGTTGATCGTGCGCGCGAGCGTCTGCTCCAGCAGCGCCACCGGCTGGAAGGTGGTGAGGGCGTAGAGATAGCGCTGCTCCTCCTGCGGCGTGGCGGCCGCCCGGAAGCGCGCCAGGAACTCCTCGTAGCGCCTGGCGTCCCCCGCGTGCGCGAGCACGGCGATGAGCGCGGGCAGCACGTTGGGATCCACGGCACCCGGATCGGCGAGATGAGCCACGTACAGCTCCGCCGCTTTCGCCTGCACGCCGGGGTCATTGCCGAGCACGCCGAGGGTACGCACGAGATCGCCCCGCAGCTGGCGCGTGAGCTCGTCCTCGCCGGGGCGCGGCGTCCACCCGAGTGCTGCGAAGGCGGGCGACACCCGATCGCGCACGAGGGCGGCGAGCCGGGGGCGGTCCGCGGGACGCAGGAGCCGGTTGAGCGATCCCATCGAGGCGATGAGGATGGACCACACGTTGCGGTCGCGCTCGTCGCGGAAGCGGGCGGTGAGGTCCAGGTACTCCGTCACCGTCATGAGCCCGGCCGCCGTCACCGCCCACGCGTCGTTGACGAGATTGAAGCGTTCGATGGAGGCCATCGAGGTCAGCGCGTCGAGCACGCGCGGCAGGAGGTCGCCCGCGTAGTGCACGCGATAGAAGCCGTGACCACCCTCGTTCACGACCACGGAATACCCGCCCTCCGGCATCCGCAGGCGCGCCTCCGCGTCCATCAATAGGATGCGCTGCGTGGCCGTGCCTGCCCTGGCGTCCACGCGGATCTGGATCGGGATGTGCCAGCGATAGGGCGGCTCCGCCTTCGCGGGCGGTAGCGGTTCGCGAAGGTAGTTGAAGCGCTGCTGGGTGAGCACGAGGTGGCCACCCTTGTCGACAGACGCGGTCACCACGGGATAGCCGGGCTTGAAGATCCAGCCGTCCATCACGGCCGGGATCGGCTGATTGGACGCCGTGCCCAGCGCCGCCCACAAATCGCCCGTGTCGGCGTTGTCGAACTGGTGGAGCTTCAGATATTGCCGCACGCCCTCGCGGAACACGTTGGGCCCGAGGTACTGCTCCAGCATACGCAGCACGGAGGCGCCTTTTTCATAGGTGAGGACGTCGAACATGGCGTCCGCCTCGCGCGGCGCCGTCACCGGAAACTCGATGGGCCGCGTGCTGTGCAGCCCGTCCACCGCGAGCGCGGCCGCGCGCGAGGCGCCGAAGGTGGCCCACCGCTGCCACTCCGGCTTCCACGCGTCCACGGCCAGCATCTCCATGAAGGTGGCGAAGGCCTCGTTGAGCCAGATGCCGTTCCACCACGTCATGGTCACGAGGTCGCCGAACCACATGTGCGCGTTCTCGTGCGCCACCACGTCCGCCACGCGCTCGAGCTCGGCGTGCGAGGCCGCGTTCTCGTCCACCAGGAGCGCCGTCTCCCGGAACGTGATGGCGCCCAGGTTTTCCATCGCCCCCGCCGCGAAGTCGGGGATGGCGAGCAGATCCAGCTTGTCCCCCGGGTAGGGCAGGCCGTAGTACTCCTCGAAGAACTTCAGGGAGGCGGCCGCGATCTCCTGCCCGAACGACGCGAGGCGCTTCTTGCCGGGCACGCACCACACGCGCAGCGGGGTGCGGCCGACGCGCACGGCCTCCGTCGCTTCCAGCTCGCCCACCACGAAGGCGACGAGGTAGGTCGACATCGTGATGGTGTCCGCGAACGCGACGACCTTGCGGTCCTTCTCCACCTTCTCGGACTTCACGGCGGTGTTGGAGACGACGGTCAGGGAGGGCTCGACGACCAGCGTCACGGAGAACACCGCCTTGAAGGCGGGCTCGTCCCAGCAGGGGAAGGCGCGGCGCGCGTCGGTGGCCTCGAACTGCGTGGCGGCCATCGTGCGCGACACGCCGGTGGGATCCTTGTACACGGAGCGGTAGAAGCCGCGCAGCTTGTCGTTGAGCGTGCCGCGGAACACGAGCCGTAGCCGCCACTGTCCGGGCGCCACCGCCTCCGTGAACGTGAGGCGGCAGCGCTCGCTCGCCTCGTCCACGACGACGGCGCCCCGCAGCGAGCGCCCTCGCCCGTCCTCGATGACCGCGTCCACGACGGCGAGCTCCACCGCGTTCATCGTGATCTCGGTCACGGGCTCCGTCACCGTCAGCGCGATCGTTTCCTCGCCGCTGAACGTGAGGGCGACGAGGTCGGGCTCCAGCCGGATGTCATAGCGAGACGGAACGGCGGTGCGCGGCAAGCGATAGGGATCCAAAACACCCTCCGGAATTC
>CAYQQT010000637.1:0-2638 GCA_964419375.1 uncultured bacterium | reverse complement strand
ACGTCGCCCACCGACAGCCACTCCCCCCGCGTGGTGTCCTTCGTGGCCTGCTCGTTCTTGTAGTACGCCTCGAAGACTCCGTCGTAGCGGCGCACGAACAGCTCGCCCGACTCGCCCGCGGGCAGCCGCGAGCCGTCGTCGCCGAGCACGGCGAGCTCGACGCCGGGCGCCGCGGTGCCGCACGAGCCCGGCTTGCGCAGGACGTCGGCGGGGCGCAGCACCGTGTTGATGCCGAGCTCGGTGGAGCCGTAGAACTCGTAGAGCACGGGGCCGAAGTAGGCGATCACCTCTTCCTTGACGCGCATGGGGCAGGGGGCGGCGGCCACGACGATCGAGCGCATGGAGCTGACGTCGTACCGCGCGCGCACGGCCGACGGCAGATCGACGATGCGCTTGAGCAGCGTGGGCGCCATGAACGTCGTCGTGCAGCGATGGCGCTCGATGGTGCGCAGGGCCTCCTCGGCATCGAACTTCCGCATCACGACCACCGTGTTGCCGACCATGTGGGCGTAGACGGCGAAGCCGCCGGGGGCCGAGTGATAGAGCGGGCCCGCGACGAGGTGCACGTGCTCGGCATCGACGGTGTCGAGCGCAGCCAGGCGCGGCAGGACGGCGGCGGGGTCGGTGAGCGAGCGCCGTGCGCCCTTCGGCTTGCCGGTGGTGCCGGCGGTGTAGATCATCGATCCGCCCGCGGCGCGCGCCGGGGGCGGATCGGCGCTGCCCTCCGCGACGAGCGCGTCCATGGAGGTCGCCCATGGCCGGCGCTCGGAGCCGAGCACGACCCACTGCCGTACCCTCGTGGCCGCCGCGCGCACGCGCTCCACCATCGGCACGAAGGCGTCGCCGACGAAGACCACGGCGGCGTCGGAGTGATCGAGGATGTACGTCACCTCGTCCGCGGTGAGGCGGTGGTTCATCGGCACGGAGACGGCGCCCAGCGTGCGCACGGCGCTGCCCGCGAGCAGGTTGTCGGCCGAGTTCGGCGCGTACACCACTGCGTGCTCGCCCGCCGCGAGGCCGAGCCGGTCCAGCGAATGCGCGATGCGGTTGCGCGTGTGGAAGAATTCCCGCCAGCTCAGCGTGCGCTCGCCGTCGACGATGGCCGCCTTGTCGGGGTGCTTGGCCGCGTAGTGCGCCACGATGTCCATGGCCGGGAGTGTAAACCTGGGTGGCCCACCCTGTGCTACGGTCTGTCTTGATGTCGAGCCCCGACGGCCGGAGCGGAGCCTCTCCGTCCCCCGCGCGGCCGCCCGAGAGTGCCGGGGCCGCGTCGCGGCGGCGCGCCATTCCCGGGTGGTCCTTCGTGCTGCTGGGCGGCTTCACGCTCGTCGTGGCCGTGCTGTACGTCGCGCAGGCCGTGCTCATGCCGTTCGCGCTCGCCGTCCTCTTCACCTTTTTCCTGGCGCCCATCGTGGCCTTTCTCCAGCGGCTGGGCCTCGGGCGCGTGCTGTCGGTGATCCTCGTCACCCTGCTCATGCTGGGCGTCATCGGCGGCGTGGCGTACGTGGTGGGCACGCAAGTGGCCAGCCTCGGCCACGAGCTGCCGCAGTACCGCAGCAACATCCGCCAGAAGATCGCCGACGTCCGGTGGTTCGGCCGCGACAGCTCCATCCAGAAGATGCAGGAGACGGTGAAGGGCGCGGTGGAGGACGTTAACAAGACGGAGGGCAAAAAGGCGGCGCCCGCGCCTGCCGCCCACGTGATCGTCGACGAGCCGGCCACGAACCAGATGTGGCGCAATCTCACCGCGCTCGGCGCGTGGATGCAGCCCATCGGCATCGCCGCCCTCGTGCTCGTGCTGGTGCCGTTCATGCTGCTCGAGCGGCAGGAGATGCGTAACCGCATCATCCGGCTCATCGGCTACAGCAAGCTGGCGATCACGACGAAGGCGCTCGACGAGGCGGGCGAGCGCGTCAGCCGCTACCTGCTCATGCAGACGATCATCAACACCACCTTCGGGGGTGCGGTGGCCATCGGTCTGCTGGTCATCGGCGTGCCGTACGCGCTGCTCTTCGGGTTCCTCGCCACCGTTCTGCGCTTCATCCCCTACGTGGGCGCGTGGGTGGCCGCGCTCTTTCCCATCACGCTGAGCCTGGCCGTCTTTCCCGGGTGGACGAAGCCGGTGATCGTCATCGCGCTCTTCCTCGTGCTGGAGCTGTTCAGCAACATGGTGATGGAGACCCTGCTCTTCGCCAACAGCGCCGGGGTGTCGGAAGTGGCGCTGCTGGTGGCGGTCGCCTTCTGGACGTGGCTGTGGGGACCCATCGGGCTCATGCTCGCCACGCCGCTCACGGTGTGCCTGGTCGTCTTCGCCAAGTACGTGCCCGACCTCCGGTTCATCACCGTGCTCATGACTGCCGAGGAGCCGCTGCCGCCCGCGGCCACGTACTACCAGCGGCTGCTGGCCGAGGACGACGACGAAGCGGCGGAGATCGTCGAGGAGTACGTCAAGACGCATCCCGTGGAGAGCGTCTACGACGAGCTGCTCGTCCCCGCCCTCGCGCTGGCCAGGCGCGACCGCGCGCGCGGCCACCTGAGCGTCGAGGAGGAGCGGATCGTGGTGCGCGCCACGCGCGAGATCCTGGAGCGCTTCGATGACTCGATCCTCAGCGCCGCCGCGCGGCGCGACGAGGCGGCC
>CAYQQT010000636.1:0-2646 GCA_964419375.1 uncultured bacterium | reverse complement strand
GGCCCGTTGGCGGCGACACCGCCGGTGAGCACCACGCGGCGCACGCCCAGGTCGCGGGCGGCCTCGATGGTGCGGCGCACGAGGGCGCGCACCACCGCCGCCTGGAAGGAGGCGGCGACGTCGGCCACCTGCGTGTCGGACAGCGGCGCGTGCCGCTTGACGTACAGGGAGACGGACGTCTTCACCCCGCTGAACGAGAAATCCCGCGCGCCGTCGGTGAACCTGACGGGCGGGAACGCGATGGCGGTGGGATCGCCGCGCTCCGCCGTCCGCTCCACGATGGGGCCGCCGGGGAAGCCGAGCCCGAGCAGCTTGGCGACCTTGTCGAACGCCTCGCCGGCGGCGTCGTCACGCGTCTGGCCCACGAGCGCGTATACGCGTGGGGCTCGGGCATGGTAGAGCGCGGTGTGGCCGCCGGAGACGACGAGCGCGAGAAACGGGAATTCCGGAGGATCCTCGGCGAGGAAGGCGGCGTAGATGTGTCCCTCGAGGTGGTTGACGCCCACCAGCGGCACGCGCTGGACGTAGGCGAGCGACTTGGCCATCGACGTGCCGACGAGCAGGGAGCCTACGAGGCCGGGACCCTGGGTCACCGCGATGCCGTCGAGGTCGCCCAGCCGCACGCCCGCCTCCGCGAGCGCGCGCTCCACCACGGGGACGATGACCTCGAGGTGACGGCGGGAGGCCAGCTCGGGCACCACGCCGCCGTAGGGCCGGTGCACGTCGTCCT
This sequence comes from uncultured bacterium, assembly GCA_964419375.1. Lineage (GTDB taxonomy): Bacteria > Methylomirabilota > Methylomirabilia > Rokubacteriales > CSP1-6 > JBBDXO01. Next base: position 1,916 of record CAYQQT010000636.1, on the reverse strand, counting down.
GGGAGGCGACGACGTTGGACAGGATGCGGCGGCCGTCGGCCAGCACCGCCGCCGCCGTCTCGTCGCACGAGCTTTCGATTCCCAGCACGATCATCGCCTGCCTCTTATCTGTGCACCTGTCACCGAAAATACGAAAGGCGATGGAGGCCGGCGCTCCGGGACGCGCCGGGCCCTGCATCGCCTTTCGGAGCTACGCGATCTAGCGGGTCTTGGACGTGGCCGGCGCCTGCGCCTGGGGATTCGCGCCGGGCCCCTGCTTCTGCTCCACGAGGATCATGGCCTTCACCACGTCGAGCGCGCGCTGCAGCTGCACGTCCTTCTTCATCTCTTCCAGCGGATCGGCCGAGGGCAACGGCCGCTCCTTGCCCGCGGGCTCCTTCGGCACTTCCACGATGATGTCGGGCGTGATGCCCTTGCCGTGGATCGAGCGGCCCTTCGGCGTGAAGTACTTCGCCGTCGTCAGGCGCAGCCCCGAGCCGTCGGAGAGCGGAATGATCGTCTGCACCGAGCCCTTGCCGAAGGTCTGCGTGCCCACCACGATGGCGCGGCCCCAATCCTGGAGGGCTCCCGCCACGATCTCGGACGCAGAGGCACTGCCCTGGTTCACCAGGACGACCATCGGCATCTTGGTATAGCCCTTCTTGGCGTGGGCCGAGAAGCGCATGTTCTGGTTGCGCACGCGGCCTTCCGTGTAGACCACGAGCCGGCCGTCGTCGATGAACTTCTCGGAGACCTCGACAGCGGCAGTGAGAAGGCCACCCGGGTCGTTACGAAGGTCGAGCACGAGCGCTTTCATACCCACCTTGTCGAACTTCTCCAGCGCCGCCTCGATGTCATGCGGGCTCTGCTCCTGGAACTGGCGCAGCTTGATGTAGGCGACACCGTTGCCCAGGTCGTGCGAGCGCACCGACTGCACGCGGATCTGCTCGCGCACGATGTCGAAGTCCTTCGGCTCCGCCCACCCTTCGCGCACCACGGAGATGGTGACCTTGGAGCCGGGCTTGCCACGCATGCGCTTGACGGCGTCGGGCAATTGCATGTCCTTGGTGGCGAGGCCGTCGATCTTCACGATGCGGTCGCCCGTGTGCACGCCCGCCCGGTACGCGGGCGTGCCCTCGATGGGCGACACGACGGTGAGGATGTCGTCCTTGAGCGTGATCTCGATGCCGAGGCCTCCGAAGCTGCCGGAGGTCTCCACCTGCATCTCCTTGTAGCTGTCGGGATCGAGGAAGGAGCTGTGCGGGTCGAGGCCGCGCAGGGTGCCCTTGATGGCGCTGTAGATGAGCTCCTTGGGCGGCACTTCATCGACGTACTGGTTCTGCACGATCGACAGCACCTCGGTGAAGAGCCGCAACTGCTCGTACGTCGCGCCGGAATCCGTGCCCTTGCTGGCGACGGAGCCGCCCAGCGAGAGCGTGAGCACGACGAGGAGCGATCCGATCACGAACGCCTTCTTCATGGAGTCCCCCATATGCGCGCCTTCACCTCACTACCGATCTTATCCCCGTTGACGAAGCCATTGCTCGGGGTTTTGCGGCTTGCCCTGGTGGCGGACCTCGAAGTACAGCCGAGGCCCTTCCAGGGAGCCGGTCTCCCCGACCGTACCGATGCGCTGGCCCTGCTGCACGTCGTCGCCTTCCTTGACCTGGATGTCGGCGATGTGCGCGTAGAGCGTGTAGTACTCGTTGTCGTGGTCCAGGATGATCAGGTTGCCATACCCCTTGAACCACCCGGTGTAGATGACGTGGCCGGCGCAGACGGCTGCCACGTCCTTGCCCTCCACGGCCTCGATGTCGACGCCGTTGCGAAACGTCCGCGTGCCGAAGCGCGGGTGCACACGGGCGCCGAAGGCGGCCACCACGCGGCCGTCGGCCGGCCAGGGCAAGCGGCCGCGCAGACCGGCGAAGCCGGCGCCG
>CAYQQT010000635.1:0-2655 GCA_964419375.1 uncultured bacterium | reverse complement strand
GCGCGCGGCGGGCGCGCGCTGGGCGGGGCTCGTGCCCGATCAGCACGTGTGGCACTTCACGCCGACCGCGCTCGTGCGGCTCGTGCGCGCGGCCGGCTTCACGCGCGTGCGCCGACGCACGTGCATGCTGACGTATGCGCCGCACTCCCTCGCGGAATGGTCGAAGTGGCTGATGCGCCGCGTCCTCGAGCCCCTGGGGCTGGCCGACAACCTCATCGTGATCGCGAGACGCCCTGCATGAGCGCGCAGCCCCTCGTCACCGCCATGGTGCTCAACTGGAACGGCGCCCACCTGCTGCCCGATTCCCTCGGCACCCTCGCCACGCAGGACTGGCCCGCCCTCGAGACGCTCGTCATCGACAACGGCAGCATCGACGACAGCCGCGCCGTGGCCGCGCGTTATCCCGCGCGCTTCCTGGACCTGGGCGAGAACCTCGGCTTCTCGCGCGCGTACAATCGCGCCCTGCCCGAGGCCAAGGGCGAGTTCCTGTTCATCGTCAACAACGACATGCGCTTTCTGCCGGAGTGCGTGGGCCGTCTCGCGCGCGCGCTCGCCGCCGATCCCACCCTCTTCGCGGTGGACCCCACGCAGCTGTCGTGGGACGGCGCCCGCGTCATCCACGGCCGCATGCGCCTGGTGCCCGGCTCGGTGCACGACACCGTCATCCCGCCCTTCGCCGCCGAGTACACGGCGGCCGCCGACGGTCACGTGGAGGTGCCGTGGGGCTGCGCGGGCAGCCTGCTCGTGCGGCGCAGCCGCTTCGAGGCGCTGGGCGGGTTCGATCCCACCTTCTTCATCGACTTCGAGGACACCGACCTCTGCTGGCGCGCGTGGCGCCGCGGCTGGCGCACGGAGTACGTGCCCGAGGCCGTCCTCTACCACAAGGTCGGGATGTCGGGCGACGAGTACCAGCATCTCATCCGTGGTGTGGCGGCGGGCGCGGTGCCGAAGACGTGGTTCAAGCGGCGCGTGAGCTATCACACCAACCTCGTGCGCTTCGCGCTGAAGTGCCTGCCGCCGCCGGTGGCGGCGCGGCTGCTCGCGCATCTCGCTGCGCGCGCGGCGTGGCACCTGGCGCACGGCAATCCCAAGCTCGCCCTCGCTATTGCCCTCGCGTTCACGGCGAACGCGCGCCGCCTGCCTTCGACGTGGGCGGCGCGGGCGGTGGTGGAGCGCACGCAGGTGCACGATCACGCCGCATTGATGGCGCGTTTCGCGCCCGCGCAGGGACGCTCGTGAGGACGGTGCTGGTGACGGGCGGCGCCGGCTTCATCGGCTCGTACCTCGTGGAAGCGCTGGTGGCGGCAGGCCGGCGCGTGCGCGTGCTCGACTCGCTCGACCCCCAGGTGCACGGCGCGCACGCCACGCGGGCGCGCTACCTGCTCGAGGGTGTCGAGCTGGTCCACGCCACCGTCTCCGATGCCGCCGCCGTGGACCGCGCGCTCGCGGGCGTCGAGTCCGTCGTGCACCTGGCGGCGCAGGTGGGGGTGGGGCAGTCGATGTACGCGATCGTGCCCTACGTCGAAGCCAACTGTGTGGGCACCGCCGTGCTGCTCGACCGCCTCGTCAACGGCGGCCACGCGGTGCGCCGCCTCGTGGTGGCCTCGTCGATGTCCATCTACGGCGAGGGGCGCTACCGGTGTGCGAGGTGCGGCCCCGTCGCCCCCGCGCTGCGCCCGCTCGCCCAGCTCGAGGCCCGCGACTGGGAGATGCGCTGTCCCGCGTGCGGCGCGGTGGTGGAGCCGGTCCCCACGGACGAGGACAAGCCGCTGCGGCCGACCTCGGTGTACGCGGTGAGCAAGCGTGACCAGGAGGAGCTGTGCCTCTGCGTGGGGCGCGCGTACGGCATCGGCACCGTGGCCCTGCGCTTCTTCAACGTGTACGGCCCGCGGCAGTCGCTGTCGAACCCGTACACGGGGGTGGCGGCCATCTTCTCCTCGCGGCTGCTCAACGGGCAGCCGCCCATGATCTTCGAGGACGGCCTGCAGAGCCGCGACTTCGTACACGTGAGCGACATCGTGCAGGCGCTCGTGCTCGCGCTCGACCGCACGGACGTGGCGGACGTCGCCCTCAATGTGGGCACGGGGCGCCCCACCTCCGTGGCCGCCATCGCGCGCGGGCTCGCGGAGGGGCTCGGCGTGCGCCTGCCGCCGCAGCTCGTCGGCAAGTTCCGCGAGGGCGACATCCGGCACTGCGTGGGGGACGTGCAGCGCATCACGCGCACGCTCGGCTACGCGCCCCGCGTGGCGCTGGAGGACGGCCTCAAGGAGCTGGCGCAGTGGAGCCGCGGCGAGCAGGCGGTCGATCACGTCGCGCAGGCGCAGGCCGAGCTGGAGCGCAAGGGATTGATCCGGTGATGACGGTGGGCATGTACACGACGGTGGGCGGGCGCTGCGGCATCGCCGACTACACCGAAGCCCTCACCACCGCGCTCGGCGCCTCCGCCGCCGTGCGCACGGTGGCCATCCATCCCGGCACGTGGAGCCCGCTCGCCCTCGCGGCGGCGGGCGCGCGGCTGAGCCGCGCCCAGGTGGCGCACGTGCAGCACACGTACAGCTTCTTCGGCGTCGATCACCTCACGTACACGATCGCCATGCGCGTGCTGCGCGCGCGCATCCGGCGCCCCCTCGTGGTGACCGCCCACACCGTGCGCCC
>CAYQQT010000634.1:0-2659 GCA_964419375.1 uncultured bacterium | reverse complement strand
TCGGGGCCCCCCACGTAATGATCGCACAACCCATCTGATTACGCGCCGCTCAGCCCCGGCATGTCGAAGCCGCGCTGCTTGAGATCGGCGACGAGGCTCGCGGCCTGCTCCGTCGTCAGCGCGACGAGCGGCGGCCGCACCGTGGCCCATTCCGGGATGCCGGACCAGTGGGCCACCGTCGCCTTGAGGGCGGGGATCATGGGATACCGGGCCACCGTGGCGCGGATGTCGTCGAGGCGCTTCTGCTGCTCGTCCGCCTGCGGGCCGCGCCAGTCGTCGTAGAGCCTGGCGATCGCCGCCGGGTTGACGTTGGCGGTGGCGCTGATGCAGCCGGCGCCGCCGTTGCGCATGCCGGCGAGCAGAAAGGTCTCGGCCCCGGGGAAGACGTCGAAGCCCGATGCCGCGAACGAGTCCAGCATCGCCTTCGTATTGTTCCAGTCGCCCGAGGAATCTTTGGCGCCCGCCACCGTGCGCGGATACGCCTTCAGGAGCCGTTCGATGAGCGTGAGGGTGATCGGCACCTGCGACACGGGCGGGATGTGGTAGAGGTAAATCCGCAGCGCGGCGTCGCCCACCCGCTCGATGATCTCCGCGAAGTTCCGGAAGAGCCCGTCGTCGCTCACGCCCTTGTAGTAGAAGGGCGGCAGCATGAGCGTGCCGCCACAGCCCAGCTTCACCGCGTGCGCGGTGAGCCGCACGGAATCGGTGATGGCGCAGCATCCCGTGCCCGGCATCATGCGGGCGGGATCGAGGCCCGCGCCCACGAGGCGATCGAGCAGCTCGATCTTCTCGTCGGTGGACAGCGAGTTCGCCTCCGAGTTGGTCCCGAACACGGCGAGGCCGACGTTCTGCGAGAGCAGCCACCGGCACTGGCGGACGAACCGCTCGGCGTCCGGCGTCAGATCGGCCTTGAACGGCGTCACCACGGGGGACAGCACGCCGGTGATGCGCTTGCCGGTCATGTGGGCTTCACCCACGTCTCCGACCACGCCAGGCACGCGCTCGAGCCCTGGCGGTCGCCGCGCATCTCCGGCCACGGCTTGCCGGGCGCCGCCTTGCCGTTGATCTCGAGCGTGGCCGTGCGCGCCGGAAAAAAGGTGCTGAAGACGCCGATGGGGCGGTTGTTGAACCCGGGCGGCGCGTTGAGCACGAAGGGCGTGATGGTGTCCGACCACGTGAGGCGGATCTGCTCGCTGCCCGCCACGATCGTCTCCACCGCCGTCGAGCGCGCGTCTCCGCTTCGCGAGAACTGCGCCGCCGTCACGGGGAGCTTCTCGTCGGCGAAGGCCGGGTAGAGCAGGCTCTCGATGTTCTTCTGCAGCCAGCGCGCGACGGCGGGGTGGTCGCTGTAGACGCGCACCTGCCCCCCCGTGAGCGTGGACTGCACGAACATCGCGTGGCCGGCGCCGTCGGGGCACCAGAGCACGCGCCAGTGGCTCACGCGGTCCGTCTGCGTCTTGCCACCATCGGGGCTGAGGCGGACGAAGGAGTTCTCGCCGGTCATCAGGACTTCGTTGGGATCGACTGGTGGTGTCATGGGTTGCTTATACCACGGCTGTCCCCTTCCTTGATTTGACCGCAGGCGGATGCTACGGTTCTTCGGCGTGCGCCCCCGGACCACGATCGAGGCTTACATCCACGAGCAACCCGCCGTCCTCCGCCGCGTCTTCGCCGAGGTGCCCGCACTCGTCGCCACCGTGCAGCCCGAGCTGCCCGCGCGACCGGGCGCGGTCGTGCTCATCGGCTCCGGCACCTCCGGTCATGCCCTCATGGCCGTGAGAGCGCTCATCGCCCGCCGCCTCGCGTGCCCGGTATTCGTCTGCGGCCCGCTCGCGTTCATCGCGCAGGCGCCGGTGAGCGCCACCGCGGGCGCCCTCGCTATCGTGCTGTCGCAGTCGGGCGCGAGCAGGACCACGGTGGAGGCGGTGGGCGTCGCGCGCGCGCGCGGCATGGCCACGCTCGTCGTCACCGCGGAGCCGGACAGCGCCATCGCCGCCCTCGCCGGGCCGCGGCTCATCATGCCGGTCGGCAGCGAGACGGTGGAGCCGAAGACGAAGGGCTACACGGCGAGCGTCGCCACGCTGTTGTGCCTGGCCCTCGGCGCCGACTTCCCGCGCGCGCGCGACGAGGCGGCCGCGGTCGTGGAGGCGCTCCGAGCCGATCTCCTCACGTGGCGCCGATGGAGCCGGCGGCTGGCGGACAAATACGCGAGGGCCGGCCACATCATGGTGCTTGCCCAGGGCCGGCACCTGGGGACCGCACACGAGGCATCGCTGAAGATCACCGAGATGAGCGGGCTCGCCGCCTCCGCCTTCGACGTGGAGGAAGGCCTGCACGGCCGCTTTCACGCCCTCGACTCCACCAGCCCCGCCTTCTTCATCGCGGGCGCGCCCGAGGAGGCGCTGCTCGCGCGCAGCACCATCGTCACTCTCGCCGGGCTCGGTGTCCCCTGCGAGCTGGTCACCCTCGGCGGCGAGAGCGCGTCCGCCACGCTGGGGGTGCGCCTGCCCCCGCTGTCCGCGCTCGGCGAGCTGGATCTCGTTGCGGCCGTCGTGCCTTTTCAGCTCCTCGCGCACGACCTCGCCGTCGCCCGCGGCATGGCCCCACAGTCCATGCGCTACCCCGGGCTATCGGCACAGCTCGGCATCAAGACCTCCGC
>CAYQQT010000633.1:0-2668 GCA_964419375.1 uncultured bacterium | reverse complement strand
CTAACTAACTCAGCGCACCACCGTGAGCGTGGAGACCTCGAGGTCGAGGCCGAGCCGCTCGAGGACCATGCAGGCATCCCGACCCGGCTCCGTGGTGGCGAGGATCGGAGTGCGGCGGGCCACTTCCTTGATGCGATACGCGCAGGCAACGTTTTGCCACGTGCGCGCCTGTTTGCGTTGTTCGTAGCCCCACGCGACGGGGAGCACGATGAGCCCCACGAGTGTCACGATGCCAAGCATCTTGAGCGTGGTCTGGATCTCCGAGCGAAACATTCGCATGACGACCCTCCGGCCCGGATGAATAGCAACTCCCCTGCCACAGCCGGCGCCGCCTCAGTGGCCGTCGTCCCGAAGGGGAAAGTGAGCGCGCCCGCGGCGCAGGGAGGGACAATCACGGCAGACCCCGACTCAGACTGTCCAAGTTCTTTCCGTACCGCGCTGACTAGCAGGGCGCTGAAAAACGCGCCCTGCTAGGGCTTGGTGACGCGGGCGACGAGGTCGCGCAGGCGCCGGGCATCGACGTCGGGCAGATGCACGAAGGACAGTCCGACCCCGTTTGCTTGCAGCCGCGCGACGAGGCAGATGACCTCGATGGGCGCGCCGCCGTCGGGCGTGAAGTGGACTTTCACGGCGGCGCCCTGCATGAGCGTCGAGTCCGTGCGGGCGCGCATGCCGGTCACGCTCATCTCGACACACTCGGCGTCCCACACGGTGCCGCGATATTCCACGATGCGCACGGGAAAGCCGACCGCCGCGCGCGGAGCGCGCCGGCGCTCGCGCGCGCCGGGCCCGGAGTCGTGACGGCGGTTGAGCGCGTGCGGCTCCAGGAACGTGAGCACCTCGCTCAGCCGCTCCAGCGCCACCGGCTTGCCCACGAAGTCGAGCGCGCCCAGCCGCAGGCACTCGCGTGCCTGGCTCTCGGTGGCGACGCCGGACACGGCAACGATAGGGAGGCCTGCCTCGCGCACGGGACGCAGCTGCAGGAAGTCGAGGCCGCTCATGCCGGGCAGGTGAATGTCGAGGATGATCGCGTCGGGCCGCTCGGTGGCGAGCGTGCCGAGCGCCGCCTCTGCGCTGCGAACGACGACCGCTTGATGTCCGAGCTCGGACAGGAAGTCGCGGAAGATACTCCCGAGATCCTCTTCATCCTCGACGACGAGCACCCGCATGCCGACGCGAGTCTAGCACGATGCGGTGGCGGCAGGGCTCCGTGTCGGCTCGGGGGTGAGAGGGGTGTGTCGCTGGGAGCCCACGAAGAACGCGCTCCAGAAGTGCGCGGGCGCGGGACGGAGGTCGGTGTCCCCGAGGAGCGCCCGCGCGTCGAAGCGGTGCGCGAGCCGGTAGCCGAAGCTGTAGAAGGCGACGATGGAGTGGGGCGTGAGGCGACCATTAAAGGTGATGTCGAGCGCGAGGTGCATGAGAGCGCCCACCAGGTAGCCGCCGAGCCAGGGGGAGGCGGTGAGCCACGCGAGGGCGCTGAGGAGCGCGAACAGCTCGTAGGAGTGCAGGACGAGCACCGTGCGTCGGACGCGGCCCTCGACGTAGTAGCGCAGGAAGGCGCCCGGCCGCAGGTCCCGCGCGCCTTCGAAGAGGACGTAATCGACGGCGTGGTCGACGTCGATCAGGAAGCCGCCCGCCGCCACCGCCGCCGCCAACGGCCAGGAGCCGGTGACGGCCACGGTGGCGGCGCAGGCGGCGGTGGTGGTGACGAGATGCCCCCCCGGGCTCATGCGCGCGCTCTCCGGTCCATGCCTCTCTTCTATCATGGCAAGGTGCGTGCCCACCAGGCGCGCCCGCGTGGACAGGCGCGTTCCAGGGCAGGGGCCGTGCAGCGAAATACCCTGATCGGCGACGGGGCTGCGAGGTCGGTGGCGGAAATTCGCGTGCTATACTCACGCCTTGGGTCGATTTCTCGTAGAAGGAGTCCTGTGTCCGGCTACGTGCCCGTGGCCATCTTCGGCGCGCTGATCATCGGGTTCGCCGTGGTGTCCCTGGCGGCGGCCGCCGTGCTGCGGCCGAGCCGCCCCGACATCGTCAAGCTCATGAATTACGAGTGTGGCGCCGAGACCATCGGCCCCACGTGGGTCCAGTTCCCCGTCGGCTTCTACCTGGTGGCCCTCGTCTTCATCGTCTTCGACGCCCTCGCCGTCTTCCTCTTCCCGTGGGCGCTCGTGCTGCGCTCGGTGGGGATGCCGGCCTTCTGGGTCATGGCCGCCTTCATCGCCATCGTGGGGCTGGGCTGGCTGTACGCCTATCGCGAAGGAGTGCTGGAGTGGAAGTGAAGCGTCCGGTGCCGCAGATTCCGGCGCCCGTCTGGACCGAGTTCAAGGATCTGCAGGAATTCGAGAAGTACCGGCAGCACCGCGCCGACGACGACAAGACGTCGAACACGCTGGCCGCCATCGCGGACGCCATCCATCACATGCCGGGCGGATGGATCGTCACCACCTCCACGGACAAGGTGTTCAACTGGGCGCGCAAGTCGTCCATCTGGCCCGCCACCTTCGGCCTCGCCTGCTGCGCCATCGAGATGATGGCCACCTTCGCGTCCCGCTTCGACGTGGAGCGCTTCGGCATGGTGCCCTTCGCCTCGCCCCGTCACTCGGACCTCATGATCGTCTCGGGCACGGTGACCATCAAGATGGCGCCCATGCTCAAGCGCATCTAC
>CAYQQT010000632.1:0-2686 GCA_964419375.1 uncultured bacterium | reverse complement strand
GTGTATCCGCTCATGCGGCCGCGGAGACGTCCACGGCGGAGCGGGAGCGCCGGGCACGCTTGACGGCGAGCCAGGCGGCCGCGAGACCGATGAGGGCCGCCATGAGAAACGCAGTTGCCAGCCAGTAGACCCACCAGCTTTTCATCACGATACCGAGCGCACGCTGCACGAGCGACACCACGATGAAGTGGTGCACGAAGTAGAGCATGAGCGCCGACTGGCCCGCGATCACGAGCGGGCGGAAGCGGTAGCCCCTCACGGTCATGAGGTAGTACATCGCCGCCAGGCAGCCGAAGATGACGCCGAGGACGCCGGCGGCGGTGGCGCCGCTGGGGATCCAGTGGCGGTTGAGGATGTAGTCGCGCGTGAAGCCGAGATGCGGCCGGCCGGGCGTCCACACTTCCCACGCCACCGCCACCGCCAGGCACGCCACGCCCGCGGCGCCGAGCACCGCGAAGTACCGCGCACGATCACGCTCGTCGGTCCGCGCGCGCACTCCCCAGCCGAGGACGAGCCCGACCAGCACGAGGCTCATCCACGGCCACAACGGAAAGTCGTAGAACCACACCTCCGCCAGCTTCGGATGCCGCTCCACCCACCCCGTCAACGGCGCGAACACGCGGCTGAACGTCGCGTACATCACCACCGCGAGCGCCACGATCGCATACCGCACCTCCGCCCGGTGCAGGACGTACAACAGGGGCGTCGCGAGGAGGATCGCCAACCCGATCGTATGCAGCACATTGCTCGCCACCCACGAATCCTCGGGAAACACGAGCACGTTCAGCAGATACCCCGCGGCGACGATCCCGAGCGCGCGCCGCGCATACTTGAGCCCCGGCCGATTCGCCGCCTCGAACGACATGGGAAGCACGAACCCGACCAGAAACAGAAAGATGGGCCCCGCCACGCTCGTCGTCAGATAAATGAGGTGATACCGACTCCACCCCATCTCCCGCCCGATCCAATACCGCGCCGTATGATTCACGACCATCAGCACAAGCGCGAATCCCCGCAGCGCATCCAAATAACCAAACCGTTCACGCGGCATACGCTAGCTCCCACTCTCCGAACCTCGCCGCCCACGACCGTTCCGCAGGAACGCATCGGCCTTCGGGGTCCCCGGATCCGTTTCCCACTCACTATGACCGGACCAGGCAAGGAGATGGAGCCCAGCCGCCCTCGGCGCGGCCACGCGGCATCGCTAACCCTCAGTCTCCGAAGCTCGCCGCCCACGACCGTTCGGCGGGGACGGGTCGGGCTTCGGGGGTCTGGGACCCGTTTCCCACTCACTATGACCGGACGAGGCGTAGAGATGGAGCCCAGCCACCCCCGCAAGAAGCGGCCACCATCCACGTGGTCCCAGACCCCCGAAGCCCAACCCGTCCCCGCCGAACGCATCGCCGGCCCGCCGACGCACGAGCCTAGGAACGAGTGGGGTCCACTCCCACCCTGACGACGAGCTTGCCGAAGTTCTTGCCTTGGAGGAGTCCGATGAACGCGCGTGGCGCACTGTCGAGCCCGTCGACCACATCCTCACGGTACTTGAGCAGCCCCTGCGTGACCCACTGCGTGCAGTCACGCAGGAAGTCCGGAAATCGATCGAGATGATCGCTCACGATGAAGCCCTTGATGAGGGCGCGGTTGACGAGGATGGGAGCGAGGTTCGGACCGGGCGGCAGCTCCGTCGCGTTGTACTGGGAGATGATGCCGCAGAGCGGGATGCGCGCGTTCTGGTTGATCAGCTTCAGCACCGCCTTCAGCACGTCGCCGCCCACGTTGTCGAAGTAGACGTCGATCCCCTTGGGGCACGCCTCCTTGAGCGCCGCGTACACGTCCTGCGTCTTGTAGTTCACGCAGGCGTCGAACCCCAGCTCCTTGACGACGTAGTCGCACTTGTCCTGGGAGCCCGCCACGCCCACCGCGCGACAGCCCTTGATCTTCGCGATCTGCCCGACGGCGGAGCCCACGGCCCCCGACGCCGCGGACACCACCACCGTCTCGCCGGGCTTCGGCTGGCCGATGTCGAGCAGGCCCACGTACGCGGTCATGCCCGGCATCCCGAGCACGCCGGTGGCCGTCGAGATCGGCGCCTGCCCGGGATCGAGCTTGCGCACGCCCGCGCCTTTCGACACCGCGTACGACTGCCAGCCGTCGTACCCGGCCACGAGGTCGCCCTTGGCGAACCCCGGGTGCTTGGACTCGACGACCTCGCTCACGGTGCCGCCCACCATCACCTGACCCAGCTCGACGTTGGCGGCGTACGACTTGCCCTCCGACATGCGGCCGCGCATGTACGGGTCGAGCGAGAGGTAGATGGTCCGGCACAGGATCTGCCCATCGGCGGGCGTCGGAATCGGCGCGTCGACGATCTCGAAATCACCCGGCTTGGGCTCCCCGACGGGACGACTCTTGAGCAGCACTCGACGGTTCACGTTCGCAGGCAATGGGTAGCCCTCCCGCGCGGATTGTCTCCCCCGCCCACCCGCCTTGCAACCGTACGAGCCCTTCGTTATGGTGCGTCCATGACGGCCACCGCCCACCTTGCCGAGTTCATTCTGAAAGTCACGCCGGCCGACGTGCCGGACGCCGTGCTCGCGCAGGTGCGGCGCGCGGCGCTGGACACCATCGGGTGCATGCTCGCGGGCGCCTCCGAGCCCGTGGCCGCCATCACGTTCGACGACGG
>CAYQQT010000631.1:0-2690 GCA_964419375.1 uncultured bacterium | reverse complement strand
GGCGCTGCGCGCCAACGTCGACACCCTCGGCGTCGCCGACGTCACGCGCGTCCTGCGCGGCGACGCGGTGGCCGAGCTCGACCGGCTCGCGCGCGCGGGCGAGCGGTTCGGCGTGGTCTTCCTCGATCCGCCCTACGAGGCGGGCGCGGTCGACACCATCCTGGCGCGTCTCGGAGTGGCGGACGTCACGGCGCCGGGCGCGCTCGTCATCGCGCAGCACTTCACCAAGCGGGCGCCGGCGGCGGCGGTGGGCGCGCTCAGCGCGTTCCGGGCGCGGCGTTTCGGGGAGACGACCTTGACTTTCTTTCGAAGCGGCGGGTACGATGCCCCGTCCTTCAGCGCGACTCCTGACGAAGCGCCCGACCGAGAGGATTAGCCAGTGGCCAAGCGCGCGGTGTACCCCGGGATGTTCGATCCGATCCACAACGGCCACGTGGACGTCATCCAGCGCAGCCTGCAGATCTTCGACGAGGTCATCGTGGCCGTGGTCGCCAACCCCTCCAAGCAGCCGCTCTTCACGGTGAGCGAGCGCCTGGAGATGATGGACGAGGCCACCGCCAACCTCGGCGTGGGCGCCAAGTTCCGGATCGCCGCCTTCGACGGCCTGCTCATCGATCTCGTGGAGCGCGAGCGCGCGGACTGCATCGTGCGCGGCATCCGCGCGGTGTCGGACTTCGAGTACGAGTTCCAGATGGCGCTCATGAACCGCAAGCTCAAGGCGACGGTGGAGACGGTGTTTCTCATGCCCCACGAGAAATACACCTATATCTCGTCGCGGCTCCTCAAGGAGGTCGCCAGCTTCGGCACCTCCGTGGCCGGCATGGTGCCCCCCATCGTCGAAAAACGCCTCGCCGAAAAATACCCCCTGAAGTAACGGAGGCTGCATGCTCGCTGATGATCACGTGGGGGGCCCCGACATGGCCCCCCACACCCCCCCACGCTCGGAGCGCCCCGGGAAACCCGTGGCGCTCCTTGATCACGCGCTCGCTGATCGGTTGAAGACGCTTGCCCCTTCCTCGACACTGGCGGTGCAGGCCAAGGCCAAGGCGCTGCGGGCGCAGGGTGTCAACGTGATCTCGTTCGGCGCGGGCGAGCCGGACTTCGACACGCCGGAGCGCATCAAAGAGGCCGCCGTGCACGCCATCCGGCGCGGGCACACGAAGTACACGGAGGTGGGCGGCGTGCCCGAGCTGCGCGCCGCCGTGTGCGCCAAGCTCCAGCGCGACAACGGCCTGCACTACGAGCCCGCCCACGTGCTCATCTCGTGCGGTGCCAAGCACACGCTCTTCAACATGGTGACCGCCCTCGTGAACCCGGGGGACGAGGTGCTGGTGCCGAGCCCCTTCTGGGTGTCGTATCCCGAGCAGATCAAGCTCGTGGACGGTGTCCCCGTGCCGGTGGACACGCTCGAGTGCACGGGCTTCGACCTCGACGTCGACCGGCTGCGGGCGGCGCTGACGCCACGCACGAAAGCCATCATCCTCAACAGCCCCAACAACCCGACGGGCGCGGTGTTCTCCCCGGACGCGCTGCAAGCGGTGGCGCGCCTTGCCGTGGAGCGGGGGCTGTGGGTGATCTCCGACGAGTGCTACGAGGCGCTGACGTTCGAGGGCCGGCATGTCTCCGTGGCGAGCTTCGGCCCCGAGATCAAGGCGCGCACGCTCGTGGTCAACACGTGCTCCAAGGCGTACGCGATGACGGGCTGGCGCATCGGCTACGCGGCGGGGCCGCGCGAGCTCATCCGCGCCATGACCGACGTGCAGAGCCAGGTGACGTCGAACCCCTCGTCGGTGGCGCAGTGGGCCGCGGTGGAAGCCCTCGGGGGCTCCCAGGATGACGTGGCGAAGATGGCGGGCGAGTTCGACCGCCGGCGCCGCCTCATCATCGCCGGCCTCAACGCGCTGCCGGGCGTGAGCTGCGTCATGCCCCGGGGCGCCTTCTACGCCTTCGCCAACGTGTCGGGCCTCGTCGGTCGCACGTATGCCGACGGCGCCGCCTCCGTCACCATCAAGGGCTCGCTGGACGTCACCGCCTTCCTGCTCGAGCGCGCGCAGGTGGCGGTGGTGCCGGGCCTCGACTTCGGCTCCGACGCGCACGTGCGCCTGTCGTACGCCACCAGCGACGCGCTCATCACCGAGGGGCTGCAGCGCATGGCGGCCGCCATCGCGACTCTGGGGTGACGATGACCGCCTGGGCGCCCGCGCTGCACGCGGCGGCGCGCGCCCGGGTCACCGTGATCGTCGGCGAGAGCGAGGCGGGCAAGACCTCGCTCACCGCCTGGCTCGCGGGCGAGCTGGCGGCAGGGGGCGATCGCGTGGCGGTCGTCGACGCCGACCTCGGGCAATCGGAGATCGGACCTCCCACGACGGTAGGCCTCGGGCGCATCCGCGGCCCCATGACGCGGCTCGCCGACGCCGAATGCCTCGCCCTCGAGTTCGTCGGCGCTACCTCGGCCGCCCGGTGCCTGCGCGAGACCGCGCTCGCCACCGCGCGCCTCGCCGATCGCGCGCGCGCGCTCGCCTTCGAGCGCATCCTCGTCGACACGTCCGGGCTCGTGGCGGGGGATGTCGGCCGCGCGCTCAAGCGGCTGAAGATCGACGCCGTGCGCCCCGACCTGCTCGTGCTCGTGCAGCGCGCGGGCGAGTGCGAGCACATCGCGCGCGCCTACGAGGCCGCGGGCGCGCCCGTCA
>CAYQQT010000630.1:0-2690 GCA_964419375.1 uncultured bacterium | reverse complement strand
GGGCCTATCTCGCCGGCGGCGTCAAGTGTAGTAAAACCTCGATAGCGTAAGACTAGCCCCGCCCCTGAGCGGGGCTTTTATTTCTACGGCCTGCTTGTTTTGCCTTATGAGGGGTACTTCAAAGTCTCCCGCCCCAGAGTTTCGTTGGACACCTCACTGCGGGGCATGATTCTCCGTCCAAGGGGGTGGCCATGGGCAGACGCAAGAGGCACGGGAAGTCCCTGGCGAGCGCGGCGGCGCCGGCCGGGACTGACGGGGGACGCGAGCCGGGCCGCTTCTCGGCGCGGCGGAAGACGGAGACGATCCTCCGGGTGCTGCGCGGGGAGCCACTCGACGGCTTGGCGCGCGAGCTCGGGCTGACGGCCGCCACGCTGGCCCACTGGCGCGAGCAGTTCCTCACCGGCGGCCAGGCCGCGCTGAAGAGCCGCCCGGCCGACGAGCGCGACGACGAGATGCAGCGGCTGCGGGCGAAGGTCGGCGAGATCACCATGAACAACGAGCTGCTCCTCGAGCGGTGCCACCGCGTGGAGGCGAACCTCCCTTTGGCGCGGCGGAGGCCGAGCGAATGAGCCAGACCTGCTCGCCCTCCACGCAGCGGCGGTACGGTCTGGCGCGGGTGTGCCGGATGTGGGAGGTCGCGCGCTCGACGGTGTACGTGCACCAGGCGCGGGCGGTGATGCCGGCGCCTCCGCCCCGGCGGCGCGGGCCGAAGCCGCGGTGGAGCGATGAGGTGCTCCTCGAGAGAATCCGCGGGGTGTTGGCTGCCGCCCCGTTCCTCGGCGAGGGCCAGCGCAAGGTGTGGGCCCGCGTGCGCTGGCAGGCAGGCGGTGCGGACGTCGAAGGCCCGCGTCCTGCGTCATCGTCGATCACTGCGCGGCCGAGTGCATCGGGAAATCAATCCGCCTTCAATTCGAATCTTTGCGTTCCAGGCCTCCGACGCGAACACGTACAAGCGCATTGCGATCTCCACGTTCTCTCTGAGATCTGCCGACCGCCCTGTGGCCGAAGAAGTCCTTCCGTGTGAACGGTCGATTTGCTAAATTAAGAAATCTCACTAAACCCCTTAGTAGGAGTGATCATGTCAGCAGAAAAATGCCTCTATTTCCGGATTTTGGCTGTGTTCGTTTTTTTGGTTACAGCCGCAGGCGCAGCGATTGCGCAGTCCAGACCAGGGGCGGTGTCGGCCACCGTTTATCGGAGCCCCACGTGAGGCTGCTGTTCGGGGTGGGTCGTGCACCTACAAGCAAATGGTTTCAACGTGGACAAAAGAGACGTGAGCGAGGCGCAGCTCTCGGAGATCAAGAACAAGTACGGGGTGCCGGAAAAACTCCAGTCCTGTCATACCGCCATCATTCAAGGCTATGTGATCGAAGGCCATGTGCCGGCGGATCTCATCGCCCGCGTTTTGAAGGAAAAGCCCGCGATCCTCGGCCTTGCGGTTCCCGGAATGCCGGCCGGCTCACCGGGCATGGAGGGTCCGAAGGCGGAGCCGTACGACGTTCTATCCTTCGACAAGCAGGGGCGCGTAGCGATTTACGCGCGCCGATGAGGGTGGAGGAGAGAATATAAAGCCGAACGGAGCGTGAGGCTAGGCGACATAAAGTCCCTTCTCGGGCGGTCTGAGCATCGGGTGCGCGCCGCGGCGGCGCGGAACCGAGCGTACCGCCGCCTCTCAGAAGAGCTCCAGGTAATCGAAGAGCGCGGTGTGCGCCGCGGCCCGCGTCTCCCACGTCGTGTCGTGGACGAGCTCGACCTTCAGCGTCGCGAAGAAGCTCTCGGCGACGGCGTTGTCCAAGCAATCGCCCCGGCGGCTCATGCTGCAGACGATCCCGTGCTGCGCCAGCACGCGCTGGTAGTCGCCGCTGGCGTACTGACTCCCGCGAGCGTGAAGCCCAGGTCCCGAGCGCGGCAATGGAGGTTGTGGATCACTCGCTGCCATCGCGAGCGTCCGCGCGGTGGCGGTCACCGCCTTCGCCTCATCCACATGGCCATGCCGATGATGAGCGGCAGCACGAAGCCGACCAGCAACAGGTGGACGTGCGCGGTGATGAAGAGCGGCGGCGGATGAACCCCGACGACGAACTCGCTGATGATGATGTGCCCGCCGAGCGCGAGGCCGACGAGGAGGAACACGAAGCTTGTCTTGATGTAGCGGCGGATCAGCGGAGGCACGCGTCGATCTCCTTGCCTCGAAGCCCCGCGCCCTGGGTCGGCATCTGCGGATGTTAGCACCCACGACTGAGGCTGCCGCCCCCGCCGGTCTCACCTGCGATGCGGATCTAATCGGTCCGGTCGCCCCCCTCTTACTGAGGCCAGCCGGACCGCACGCCCGACCCGTCGGCGGGGCCGACCGCCCTGAAGAAAGCACCCGTCCCGTTCCCCACCGCCCACGCCTCGAAGGGCGTCGACCGCGGAGCACCGGCTTCGGTCGTGGCCGCGCCTCGGGCGGTGGCGCCGCAGCCCGCGGTGGCCATCGCGAGCATCGCCAGAACCACGAAGACGACGATCCGATCGAGCATGGTGCTCACCATCCTATTTGAACCGGTAGCCGAGGGTCACCGCGACGAGGTGGGCCGAGTAGTTCCGGACGTCGTTGCCAAGCCAGATCGACGAGGTCACGCCCGGCAGGAACGGATTCAGCGTGTCCGTGCGCCAATCGTGCTTCGTGAACTCCTCGAAAGCGTAGGCCA
>CAYQQT010000629.1:0-2695 GCA_964419375.1 uncultured bacterium | reverse complement strand
GTCGAGCGGCAGCTCGGGGTCGATCTTCACGACGGAGTTCTCGTGCAGCAGCATGTGCTCGGCGTAGCTGCTGATGCCGATGAACTGCCGCAGCGGCTCGCCCCGCTGCGACAGCCGCGGCGGCGCTCCGTCCGGACGCGTGACGAGCCCGCCCACGCAGAGGTTCGGATGGCCCGCGAGGCACTGCGCGCAGCTGCCGCAGAACCCCGACAGGCACGCGACGACGTGATCGCCGGGCCGCAGCGTGCTGACGTCGGCGCCGACGGATTCCACGACGCCGGCGCCCTCGTGGCCGAGCACGATCGGCCGGTCCAGCGGCCAGCGCCCCTGGCCGTCGACGACGTGGAGATCGCTGTGGCAGACGCCCGTCGCCACGGTGCGGACGAGGACCTCGCGGCCCCACGGCTTGTCGATCTCGACGGACTCGATCGTCAGCGGCTCGTGCGGCTTGCGAAAGACGGCGGCTTTTATCTGCATGCCGATCTCCTCATTGTGGCTGCTTCCAACCGAGCCAGTCGCAGACGGCGCGGCCCATGACCAGCTCCTGGTCGCGACCTTTCAGCCACGGCAGCTCTTCGGTGAACATCGTCACGCACTGCCGGTACGAGCACGGCATGCGCGTGATGTCGGTGCCCCAGAACATCCGCTCGGGGCCGAAGGCGTCGTAGATCCGCCGCAGCTTATCGTGGATGTTGCGGAAGGGATAGGCCTCGCCCGAGTAGCTCGGCGCGCCGGTGGCCTTGATGGCGACGTTCGGATACTTCGCGAGCGCGAGCATCTCGGGAAGATTCGCCCAGGTCGCCTCGTCCGTCGTGGCCGGCGAGCGTCGCCCCAGGTGATCGATGATCAGCTTGAGCCCCGGATGCCGCTCGGCCACCTGCGCGACCTTCGGCAGGAAGTTCGCCGCGAGCAGCGCGACCGGGAGCCCGGCGCGCTCGGCGGCGGGCCACAGCCAGTCGATGGTGGAGTCCGTCGGCCACGTCTGCTGGTGCGGCTGCAGAAACGTGAAGCGCAGACCGACCATGCCGGGCCGCTTCTTCCAGCCCTCGAGCAGCGCGCGGCTCTCCGGCTTGTCGAGCGGGAAATTGCCGAGGATCGCGAAGCGGTCGGGATGCTGGCGCGACGCCTCGACGGCCAGCTCGTTGGCGTTCGGATCCCACGACGTCGGCGGATGGATGACCGCCGCGTCCACGCCCGCGTCGTGCATCTCCTTCAGCAGCTCGTCCTTCGTGAACGCCGGGACCTGTCGGTGACGGAGATTCGCCGGCTTGCCGCCCGACCAGATGTGGACCTGCGCGTCGACGATCCGCATGGATTTCCCCTCAGTGCCACAACCGCGTGGTGGCGAGATCGGCGCCCTCGCGGAGCGCGCGCAGCTTGGCCCACACGACGCTCTCCTCGACCAGCTGCGAGCCCGCGAACGTGCCGAAGCCGCAGTCCACGCCGGCGAGCAGACGCGTGCGATCGCCGATCGCCTCGGCGGCGGCGACGAGGCGGTCGGCGACGACCTCCGGATGCTCGACGACGTTGGTCGTGGAGTCGACGACGCCGGGCACGAACAGCATGCCGTCGGGCAGCGGATGGCGGCGGAACGCCTTCAGCTCGTGCTGGTGGCGGGGACTCGCCAGCGGCAGCGAGAGCGCGCCGACCTTCGCGCGGTAGACGATCGGCAGCAGCGGCTCCAGCGGCACGTCGTGCGTGTGCGGCCCGTCGTAGTTGCCCCAGCAGAGATGCAGGCGGATGCGATCGGCGGGCAGCCCCGCGATCGCCTCGTTGATGGCGTCGATGTGCAGCGCGACGGCCTTCAAGAAGCCGTCGAGCGGCTCGTCCTGGAAGAAGCGCGCGCGCTCCATGGCCAGGTCCGGACAGTCGAGCTGCAGCACGAAGCCGCGCGCCACGATCAGCGCGTACTCCTTGCGCATCTCGCGCGCGAGCGCCTTCACGTAGCGCTCGTGCGAGCCGTAGTACGCGTCGAGCATGATGGTGGCGATCACGCCGGGCGAGGCCGCAGTCATGAACGCCTCGGCGAACTTCTCGGCGCCCGGCGCGCGCTGGAAGAGCTCGCACTCCGCCGTGGCCTCGCCGAGGTCGGTGTAGGCGACCTCCGCCACCGCCTGGGGCGCGTCGTTGATGCGCGCGGCGCCGGCGCGCTGGCGGGACAGGCGCGAGGCGTAGTCCGGATGCTCGGCGATGTCGCGCGACATCCGGCGCTTGCTCGCGCCGCCGAAGCCGCGCATCCGCCGCGCCGGGTAGGTCGAGAAGCCGACGCGCGGCTGCTCGCCGTCGTTGCCGACGTCGATCCCGGCCTCGAGCTGCCTGGCGACCACGTGGCGCACCGCCGCCTCCGCCTCGCGCGCGAGCGCGGCGGCGTCGACGGCCTCGCCACGGTCCAGTCGCACGAGCAGGTCGCGGAGCGCGGGCGGGCGCGGAAGACTGCCGGTGTGGGTGGTCAGGATTCGTTGCTCGCTGCGCTTCATGGCCGGTAGGCTACACCATGCGGCGGCTGGCCGCCCTGAGCGGCCCGCCGGCCGTCACCAGCACCGGGACGCCGGCGCGCTCGCTCGACGCGGTGGTCGCCGCCGCGGTCCTCGGTCATCCGGGCGCGGAGCCGCGCGCGCTGAGACTGCCCGCGCGCCCCGATCAGCCCTATCGCGTCGAGCTCGCGGTCGGCGGGCGGCGCCT
The DNA here is from genome assembly GCA_964419375.1 of uncultured bacterium. Lineage (GTDB taxonomy): Bacteria > Methylomirabilota > Methylomirabilia > Rokubacteriales > CSP1-6 > JBBDXO01. The sequence continues at coordinate 13 of CAYQQT010000629.1, read as the reverse complement.
CGACGTCGCGATG
>CAYQQT010000628.1:0-2697 GCA_964419375.1 uncultured bacterium | reverse complement strand
CACGCGTGCGATGGCGTCGGCGGTCAGCATCTTCTCGGCGCACTGCGGCGGCCTGCCCACTGGCGCCGCCGGCACGGACTGCAGCGGCGTGACGTCGGCGGCCACGGGCCCCGTGGCCCTGCCGGGCGTGCTGCTCACGCAGCAGACCAATGCCCAGAACCAGATCGGCGGTCCGTTCCTCAACAACATGCCCGCGCTTCCGGGCGGCTGGACGGGCTCGGGCGGCACGTACACGTACTACACGACCGCCATGGGCACCTTCACCGTCTGCGCGACGGGTGACTCCACGGGTGCCAACTCGAACGCCGGGACGACCTGCCCCTAGTTGGATGGGGGGGCGATTGATTACATGGGGGGCCTCGACGGGCCCCCCAAGCCCCCCGCACGCTCGGCAGTGCCCCGGCAAAGCCGTGACGCTCCTCGATATTCCGATACGCTCTTAGGGCGTGGCGCTGCGGCCACGCGACGATATCGCAGCACCACTCGCGGCGGCCCCACGGCCGCCGCGAGTGCTTTAGCGCTGACGGGCCTCAGGCGACCGCCCTGCGCGCGAGGGCGCGCCGGGCACGTCATTCATTCGAAGATCATGTAAGCTGACCGGCGGCCGCAGCGTTCGAGGCCCCGGAGGTGGTGGTGACGTTTCGTTCGCGTTTAGCAGTCGTGTGGCTGGCTGTCCTCAGCCTGATGATCGCCGCCGGGGGCCCGGCCGTGAGATCGGCGTCCGCGCAGGCGGCGGGCCCCGTCCGCTACACGGTCGTCCCCGAGCGCAGTGAAGCCCGCTATCGCATCCGCGAGCAGCTCGCCGGGGTCAGCTTTCCCAACGACGCCGTGGGCACCACGCGCGCCATCGACGGTGGCATCGCGTTCGATGCCCAGGCTCGCATCGTCGGCGGCCAGTCGCGCTTCACGGTCGATCTGCGGACGTTGACGAGCGACCAGCCACGACGCGACAACTACGTCAGGCGCAACACGCTCGAGACCGAGCGCTATCCCACGGCGGTGTTCGTGCCCACCGACGTCCGAGGCCTCAGCGTGCCGCTGCCGCAGAGCGGTTCCGCGACCTTCGAGCTGACGGGCGACTTCACGGTGCGGACGGTGACACGGCGCACGACGTGGCAGGCGACGGCGACGTTCAACGGCGCAGAGGTCGACGTGCGGGCGCGCACGGCCTTCCGGTTCGCCGATCACGGGTTGCAGATTCCGCGGGTAGCGTCGGTGCTCAGCGTCGAGGACAACATTCGCCTCGAGCTCGACCTGGTGCTGCGGCGCAGCTCCTGACCCGTCCCTTCCGGCCCTTTCGACCCGTAACCCTCGTGACTGCCGCCCCCGCCGCGCCGCGGTTCGCCGCCCTCCGCATCCCGGCCTATCGCCGCTATTTCGTCCTGAACTTCATGTCGATGGCGGCCGACAACATCGAGCACGTCATCAGCTACTGGGTGATCTTCCAGGCCTTCCATTCCCCGGCGCTCGGCGGGTTCGCCGTCATCAGTCACTGGGTGCCCTTCCTGCTCTTCTCGCTGCACGCGGGCGCGCTCGCCGACCGCCACGACTGCCGCAAGCTGATCCAGATCTCGCAGGGCCTCTACATGGTGGCCTCGCTCTCGTGGGGCGTGCTGTTCCTCTCCGGCACTCTCCAGATGTGGCACGCGGTCGTGATCCTGCTGGTCCACGGCGCGGCCGGAGTCATCGTCGCGCCCGCCTCGCAGCTCATCATCCACGACATGGTGCGCAGAGAGGAGCTGCCGAGCGCCATCCGGCTCAACGCGAGCAGTCGCTACCTCGCCATCCTGGTCGGCCCCGCGGTGGGCGGCGCTCTCATGCTGCTGCTCGGCCCCGCGTGGGGTCTGCTCACGAACGTTCTCATCTACCTGCCGTTCACGATCTTCCTGGTGCGCACGCCTTATACGGGCCACGCCCAGCACGGGGGGCCGCGGCGGACGCGGCGGTTCGGGTTCGCCGATGCGCTGCACGTCTTCGCCGAGGCGCGCGCCGACCGGCGGCTCATGACGATGATCGGGCTCGCCGGCGCCACGTCGTTCTTCGTCGGCAACGCGTTCCAGGCGCAGATGCCCGAATACGCGCATCACCTCGGCGCCGACGAAGCGGGCGCCTGGTACAGCGTGCTCCTCGCCGGCAACGCGGCGGGGGCCATCCTCGGCGTGCTGCTCCTGGAGGCCGCCAACGTGCTGCGCCCGAACGCGCGCGCGGCGATCGTCTGCGCCGGCCTGTGGGCGGTGACGATCGGCCTCTTCCCGATGGCGCAGAGCTACCCCGTGGCAGTGGCGCTCCTCGTGCTGGCGGGGGTCTTCAACATCACGTTCACGTCGATGGCCCAGACGCTCGTACAGATGCTGGCGCCCTCACGGCTACGCGGCACCATCGTCGGCCTCTTCAACACCGCGATGCTGGGCCTGCGCGCCGGCAGCGGGGTCACGGTGGGTGTGCTGGGCGCCCTCATCGACGTGCGCCGCTCGCTGGAGCTCTCCGCGCTCGTGGTCGTGCTGATCGCGGTCGCGCTCTTCATGTACGACGCACGATCGGGCAGCCGCCTGTCGGGCGCGGGGGCGGCGGAGTAACAGAAACACTTCCGGCGGCCGTGAGGCCGCCGGAAGTGTTGCAGCGAGGACCGAACGACGCTGTTTGCCGTTAGGGGCAGGTCGTTCCGGCGTTCGAGTTGGCACCGGTGGAGTCACCCGT
>CAYQQT010000627.1:0-2698 GCA_964419375.1 uncultured bacterium | reverse complement strand
CTTGGGGGCGCGCAGAGCGGCCATCGCGGCGCGGTGCTCGTCGGAGGCGAGGCAGCCTTCGAACTCTTTCTGCATGAGCGCGCGGAAGTCGTCGAAGGGAAGGTCGAACGCGCGCGCGAGGAGGCGCTTGCTCGCGCGCACGCTGGCGGGCGGCAGCGCGGCGAACTTGGCCGCCGTCTCCTCGACGGCGTTCGGAAAGTCCACCGCCGGCACCACGCGATTGACGAGCGCGTACGACTCCGCCACCCGCGCGCTGATGGGCTCGCCGAGCAGGATCAGCTCCCGGGCGCGCGCCATTCCGACGAGACGGGGCAGCCGGTACAGCGACATGGACGGGATCAGGCATTCCTTGACGGCGGGCAGCCCGAGGAGCGCCTCCTCACTCGCGAGGCGGTAGTCGCACACGAGGGCGAGCTGCAGACCGCCGCCCAGGCAGTGGCCGTTGATGGCGGCGATGAAGAGGATGTCCATCCGCTCCATCGCCGTCATGGCGTCTTCCCACGCCACGAAGTCGGGCAGGCCGAAGGCGTCGGAGGCGAGCGCCTTGAGATCCACCCCCGTGGAAAAGGCGCGGCCCGCGCCGGTGATGACGGCCACGCGCACGTCGGGCGCGGCCGTCAGGCGCGTGACCACCTCGTTGAGATCGGCCACCCACTCCGCGTTGCCGGCGTTGAGGACGTCGGGGCGCTGCAGCGTGATACGCGCGGTGGCGCCCGCCACCTCGAGGCGGATCGTCCTCACGCGCGCCTCACAGCCTGATGGGTGTGAGCTCGCTCCGTGTAATGATCCTCGAGGGGCACGCGCTTCTTGATGGACCCCGCCTCCAGCAGCGCGTCCTGCATGGCCTTCAGCGCCTCCGTGTTGATGCGGCCGTCCGCCGGAAAGATGGGCGCCGACACCTTGTGCACCGCCGTCACCTGCTCCGGCGTCCATCCGAGCTTGCCCGCCACCAGCGTGGCGGTCTCGCCGGGGTTGGCTTTCATCCAGCGCATGGCCTGGAAGAGGGCGCGCTGGCTGCGACGGATCGCATCCGCGTTCTTCTTGATCTGGTCCTCGGAGGCGTACTGGATGTAGCTGATCCACTTCGGCGTGAGCGTCTCCATCCGCACGATCACCTTCGTGCGGCCCTGCGCTTGCGTGACGGCGCCGTAATCGCCCCACACGAAGGCGGCGATCTCCTTGCGCGCGAGCGCGGCGAGCTGCGCGTCGAGGCCGCCCAGGCCGACGATCTTGACGTCCCGGTCCGCATCCCATCCTTGCGCGCGCGCCGCCATGCGCGCGAAGACCCAGGTGCGGCGCCGATGCGCGTGACGCCGATGGACTTGCCCTTCACGTCGTCCATCTTCGTCCCTTCGGGCGCCCCCACGAGGACGAAGTCGTTGCCTTCCCCGTGCCTGGCCACCATCCTGATGGGCGAGCCGGCCTCGCGGAACACGACGATCTCCGTGGAGCCGGTAAGGCCGACGAGGACGTCACCGCCGATGACGGCCTTCACGAGGTCGGGGCCGCCGCGGAAGGGCAGGAACTCCGCGTTCACGCCCTGCTGCTTGAAGAAGCCCTTCTCGACGGCCACGAGCACCGGCGCCGACAGCGTGTAGGCGCCGAGGACGGCGGTGCCGATCTTGAAGGTCGTTTGCGCGCGTGCCATGCGCGGCGCCGCGGCGGCGGCGGCAGCGGTGGAGATGACCTTGAGGAACCGGCGCCGGCTCGTGCGCATGAGGGACCTCCTCGCTCGGCGATCAACGTTGGGTGCGGAGTACCGCGCGAGTGTAGGCAACGGCTGCGAGGCCGTCAAGCAATCCGGGCGCGAACCACCTCGTACGCGTGCTTCGGCACGAGCACGCACCGCACGCAGGCGGTGGTGAACTCGCGCGTGAGGGGATTCGCCAGCCAGGCCAGCCGGCGGAGCGGGATGGCCGCGAAGCGCTCCATGACGAAGTCGCTGTCGGCCACGATCTTCTTGAAGCGGTGGATGGTCATCTGGTTCAGGCCGCCGTCGGTGTCCTCGAACCGGTCCACGGGCTCCTCGCGCCACTCGAGGAGCGCCTTCTCCGTGAGCACGACGTGCGCCCATGGAAAGGCGGAAAAGCTGTGGCCGCCCAGCGGATGGAACCACGTGGGCCCGAACGCCACGAAGAGCCTGCCGCCCGGGCGGAGCATTCCGTGCATGAGACGCAGGCAGGCGGCGGGGTCGCCGTAGTGCTCGAAGCCGTCGAGCGACACGACGGTATCGGCCTGGTGGCGGACCTCGCGCGTGAAGAGGCAGCGATCCGCCACACCCGCCCGCCTCGCCTTCTCGGTCGCTTCATCGAGCACGCGCTGGCGATCGTCCACGCCGATCACGCGCGCGGCACCTCGCTGCGCCATCTCGATGGCGTCACCGCCGCGGCCGCAGCCGAAGTCCATCACCGTCTTTCCCTTGATGTGCGCCCACACGTCCTCGCCGAGCAGCGCGTCGATCTTGCTCCGCGTGAGGTAGGCGGTCCCGGTGCAATGGGATGCTTTCGACGGGTTGGCCCATCGGAGGATCCAAGCGGCGAGCCGTCCGCCCACGAAACCGGTCCGGATCGTCTGCATTTTCTTTCACACCTCGCAGTGGTTCTTGCACATCTGGAGCACCGTTGATAGGGTCCGCCAGATACATTGCACGACCGGTGCCAAGCCCCGGGGCGCGGGGCGTCCGGCGTCGAACCGAGGC
>CAYQQT010000626.1:0-2700 GCA_964419375.1 uncultured bacterium | reverse complement strand
GCCGTCGCGCCCGCGCTCTTCGCGCGCGCGGCGGGTGACGTGGCCGCGCACCTGGGCGAGATCACCCGGCGCTTGCAGCGTGCGGGGGCCACGGTGGTGGAGGTGGCGCTGCCGCCCGCCTTCGCCGCCATCCACGAGGCCGGGCTCACCGTGCTGCAGGCGGAGGCGGCGGGGTATCACGAGCCCCAGTACGCCGGGCATGCGGCGGAGCTCGGCGCCGAGATCCGGGCGCTGGTGGCGGCGGGGCTGAAGGTGCCGGCCATGGCGTACGCGCGCGCGCAGCAGGCGCGCCTGGCCTTCCGCGACGCCATGCGCGGCGTGCTCACCTCGTTCGACGCGATGCTGTCGCCCACCGCGCCCACGCCGGCGCCGGCCGGCCTCGGCTCGACGGGCGACGGCTCCCTGTGCGCGCCCTGGAGCTTCGCGGGTGTGCCCGCCATCACGCTGCCCACCGGCGTCGCGCCTTCGGGCCTGCCCTATGCGCTGCAGCTCGTGCAGGCGGTGGCGGGAGAGGCGCGCCTGCTCGGCGCCGCCGCGTGGTGCGAGCGCGTCATCGGCTTTTCCGCGCGCCCCCCGCAGCCGTGATGCTCGATCTCAAGATCGAAGGCGCCACCGTGATCGACGGCACCGGGAAATCGGGCGGCCGCGCCGACGTCGGGGTTCGCGACGAGAGCATCGTGGCCGTGGGCGATCTCAGCCGCGAGAGCGCCGGCAGCAGCCTGCACGCGGCGGGCAAGGTGCTCGCCCCCGGCTTCATCGATATGCACTCGCACTCGGACTGGGCGCTGTGGGGCAACCGGCGCGCGGAATCCAAGATCCGCCAGGGCGTCACCACCGAGGTGGTGGGCAACTGTGGATTCTCACCGGCGCCCGCCACCGACGAGTTCGTCGGCGCCCTGCGCGAGTTCGCGCTGCGCCTGCCGAAGGCGCTGGACTTCCGCTGGCGCTCGATGCGCGACTACCTGCGCGCCTTTGACGGTGACGGCACGGCGGTCAACGTCGTGCAGCTCGTCGGTCACGGCACGTTGCGGGTGGCCGCCATGGGCTTCGCACGCCGCGCCCCCGGGGCCGACGAGCTGAAGCGGATGCAGAAGCTCATGGCCGACGCCATGGACGACGGCGCGTGGGGCATGTCCACCGGGCTCATCTACGCGCCGGGCTCGTATGCCACCACCGACGAGATCGCCGAGGTGGCGGCGGTGGCCGCGCGTCATCGCGGCTTCTACGCTACTCACATCCGCGGCGAAGGCGCCACCCTGCTCGACGCGGTGGCGGAGGCCATCGAGATCGGGCGCCGCGCCGACATGCCGGTGCAGGTGAGCCACATCAAGGCGGCGGGACGACCGAACTGGGGCAAGGTGGCGGAGGCGCTGGCGCTCATCGACGCCGCCGCCGGCGACGGCCTCGACGTCATGGCCGACGTCTATCCGTACACGGCGTCCAGCACGAGCCTGCGCACGCTGCTCCCCGACTGGGCGTTGGAGGGCGGCCTGGAGGCGATGACGGATCGCCTGCGCGATCCCGCCACTCGCGCGCGCCTGCGCGCCGAGCTCGAGCAGCCCGCCCGCGGGCAGAGCCTGCCCGCGCGCGTGGGGTGGGAAAACATCATGGTCTCGTCGTGCACGCAGCGCACGGATGCGGAAGGGCGGCGCATCGCCGAGATCGCCGCCGCGCGCGGCGTGGATGCGGTGGACGCCGCCTTCGATCTGCTCGTGGACGAGGGCGGCCGCGGCTCGATGATTCTCTTCCAGCTCGACGAGCGCGACGTGCGCCGCGCCCTCGTGCACCCGCGCGTCATGATCGGCTCCGACGGCTACGCGCTCGCGCCCACCGGCGAGCTCGCGGGCGGCAAGCCGCACCCGCGCAGCTACGGCACCTTCCCCCGCGTCCTCGGCGAGTACGCGCGCGAGCAGCGGCTGCTCAGCCTCTCGCAGGCGATCCACAAGATGACGGGCATGCCGGCGCGGCGCCTGGGGCTGCGCGACCGCGGCCAGATCCGTGTGGGCGCCAAGGCCGACCTCGTCGTCTTCGACGCCAAGCGGGTCGCCGACACCGCGACGTACGAGACGCCCGCCCGCTACCCCGAGGGCATCGAGCACGTCATCGTCAACGGCCGCTTCGTCATCAAGAGCGGCGAGCACACCGGCAGCCTTCCTGGAAAAGTGCTGACCCCGCCGTGACCGCGGTATCGACGCGCGCCCACGGCCGTGGCGGCACGGTGGTCGTCCGGGCCCGGCTGACCGTCGTCCTCGCCCTCGGCCTGCTCGCCGCGTCGGTGTCCGCGGTGGCGCAGCCGGTGGTGTTCCGGGTCGGCTGGATATCCCCCCACCGCGCCGTGGAGGGGTCGCCATTCCTGGATGAGCTACGCGACGGGTTGCGGGAGCTCGGGTACTACCGCCGATGAAGATCGGTCGCGTCTTCCCCGACCTGCTGACGCCACTCGGCACGGCGGGCTCCGTCGAGGAGGGGCTCGTGCGCACGCTGAGCCGGCTCGTGCGCCTCACCGGCTCCAGCGCGGGCGCCCTCGTCTTCCGTCCGCCCCGCGCCGCGCCCGTCGTGGTCACCGCGGGCACGCGGCGCCTGTCCGCTGCCGACGACCGCATGCTCCGTACGCTCGTGACGGCGCGAACAGGCTGACGCCGTCGTAGCCCCAGTTGCGCGAGCCGGGAAAATCGGCGACCGGCATCAGCTCGATGACGG
>CAYQQT010000625.1:0-2700 GCA_964419375.1 uncultured bacterium | reverse complement strand
GTGAGCACGGGGCGCGAGCGGTTCTCCGTCGTGTGTGGGGCGCCGAACGTCGGCGTGGGCGTGAAGGCGGCGTTCGCGCCTCCGGGCGCGGTGCTGCCCGGCGCCAGAGCGGTGGGGGTGGCAAAGATCCACGGGACGGAATCGCAGGGCATGCTGTGCTCGGAGCGCGAGCTCGGCGTGGGCGAGGAGCACGAGGCCGGACTGCTGCTGCTCGACGCCGCGGCGCCGCTCGGCGGTGACCTGCTCGACTATCTCGGCCTCGACGATCAGGTGCTGGAGATCGAGATCACGCCCAATCGTCCCGACTGCCTGTCCGTGGTGGGCGTGGCGCGCGAGCTGGCCGGGTTGACGGGGGCGCGCTTCTCGTACCCGGAGATCACGCTGAAGGAGACGGGAAGGCCGGCCACGTCGATCATCAAGGTGCAGGTGGCCGATCCCGACCTGTGCCCGCGCTACACGATGCGGGTGATCGACAACGTGCGCGTGGGGCCGTCGCCGGCGCCGCTGGCGGCGCGGCTGCGCGCGGTGGGCCTGCGGCCCATCAGCAACGTGGTGGACGTGACGAACTACGTGATGTGGGAGCTGGGCCAGCCCCTGCACGCCTTCGACTTCCGCACCGTCACCGACGCCACCGTCATCGTCCGCCGCGCCAAGCCCGGCGAGCGCCTCAAGACCCTCGACGGGCAGGACCGTCCGCTGGCGCCCGACATGCTGCTCATCGCCGATCCGCGGCGCGGCATCGGCCTCGCGGGGGTCATGGGCGGCGAGAACACGGAAGTGTTGGCCGCCACCACGCGCGTGCTGCTCGAGAGCGCGTACTTCCACCCCGCGTCCATCCGGCGCACCTCGCGCGCGCTCAACCTGCCCTCCGACGCCGCCTACCGCTTCGAGCGCGGCGCCGACATCGAGGGGCTGCTGGATGCCAGCGCGCGCGCCGCGCAGCTCATCGCGGACACGGCGGGCGGGCTCGTGGCGCCCGGCGTGGTGGACGTCTATCCGGATCCCCGGCCGCGTCCGCGCGTGCGCCTGCGGATGGCGCGCGTGCAGCGGCTCATCGGCGCCGCGCCCTCCATGGAGGACGCGCGGCGCATCCTCGACGGCCTCGGCCTGCCCACGCGTGAGAAGGGCGGCGATCTCGAGGTGGAGGTGCCGAGCTTTCGCCGCGACATCACGATGGAGGACGACCTCGTGGAAGAGGTGGTCCGCGTGTGGGGCTACGAGCGAATCCCGTCCACGCTGCCCGGCGGCGCCATCAGCCTCACCCGCGTCCCGCCCGGGCTGCGCCAGGCGCAGGCCGCGCGCCGCGCGCTCGTGGGCGCCGGCCTCGTGGAGGCGATCACGTACGTGTTCAGCGATCCCGCCCGCGCGCTGCCGCTGCGCTCCGCCTACGACAAGCAGCCGCTGGAGCTGATGAACCCGCTCAGCCAGGACGCCTCGCTGCTCCGCCAGCACCCGCTGGAAGGCCTGCTGGGCGTGGTGGCCACCAACGTGCGCCGCCAGCAGCCGAACGTGCGGGTGTTCGAGGTGAGCCAGACGTACACGCGCGCGGAGAGTGGGACGGAGGAGCCGCGCTGGGTGGGCGTCGCGCTCACGGGCGCGCGCCGCGACACCGCGTGGCACGGCGGCGACGAGCCCGTCGACGTGTACGACGCCAAGGGCCTCGCCGAGCACGTGCTGCGCGTCTTCGGCGTGGAGGGCGGGCTGGGCGCGGGGCGCCTCGGCGGCTTCGAGCCCGACGTGCACGGCGCGCTCGTGGCGGGGGTTACGATACTGGCGGAGTTCGGAGAGGTCGCGCAGGCGGTGCGCGAGCGCTTCGGCATCGACGCTGCCGTGTATGGCGCGGTAATCTCGCTGGACGCGCTCGCCCGGGTGGCGCCGCCCGTGGCGCGCTACGAGCCGCTGCCGCGCTTTCCGTCCGTGCAGCGGGACATGGCCTTCGTGATCGACGATCCCGCGCTCCCGGCGGCGGACGTCGAGCGCGCCATCGGGGAGGAGGCGGGCCCGCTGCTGCGCGCGGTGAGCGTCTTCGACGTCTTCCGCTTCCCGGACGGCCGGCGCAGCGTGGCATGGCGGCTCACGTTCCAGGCGGCCGACCGCACGCTGACCGACGACGAGGTCAACACCATCCACGCGCGCGTGGCCGCGCGCGTGGGCTCGCAGTTCCACATCACGTTGCGGGGGGGCGGAGGCTGATGGCGGACGGCGTGCTCGAGCGGCTGACGCAGCTGGAGGAAGCGGTGCGGCGGGCGGGGGAGGCGATGGCGAAGCTGCGGGACGAGAACGAGCGGCTCAAGCGCGACGCCAAGCGGCTCGAAGACGAGCGCAAGCAGGTGCTCACGCAGGTGGACGCGATTCTCAAGGACATCGCCAAGCTCGACCTGGAGCAGGCGCCGTAATGGCCGGGGCCGGGCGCGTGGAGCTGACGCTGCTGGGCCAGACGCTGACCGTTCGTACCGAGGCCGCGCCCGAGCACCTCCGCGCCCTCGCCGCCTACCTCGAGGAGCGCGTGGGCGCGCTGCGCAAATCGGGCGTGCGCGATCCCATGGCGGCGCTCACGCTGGCCGCCCTCGACATCACCGACGAGCTCTTCCGGGCGCGCGAAGATCGGACCGTCGACGAAGGCGACGTCGGGTCCCGTCTCGGCGCGCTCGTCTTGCTGCTGGAGCACATGGGGGGCCTCGAAGGGCCCCTCAAGCCCCC
>CAYQQT010000624.1:0-2701 GCA_964419375.1 uncultured bacterium | reverse complement strand
TCACCATCACCACGAGGTTGACGCCGGCCAGCGTGAACACCGGGATGAGCGCGTTTTTGAACGCGTGCATGGCGATGACCACGACGTCCGGGAGCCCCTTGAGCCGCGCGAGCTTGATGTACTCGCTGCCGAGGACCTCCAGCATGCTCGAGCGCGTCAGCCGGAGCATCGACGCGGCGAAGTACCACCCGAGCGCGAGGGCGGGCATGACGACGTGCCGCCAGTCACCCGCGCCGGACGTCGGCAGCCAGCGCAGCCAGACGGAGAACACGAGGATCAGCACCAGCCCCAGCCAGAAGCCGGGGATCGAGAGGCCGAGCAGGGCGACGCCTTTCGCGAGGTTGTCCCACCACGTGTTCACCTTCACCGCGGAGATGATGCCCGCGGGCACGCCGATGAGCAGCGAGATGAGCGTGGCGACGAGGCCGAGCGTGAGCGAGTTGGGCAGCCGCTGGAAATAGAGCTCGCTCACGGGGAGCCGGTAGTTGAACGACTTGCCGAGCTCTCCCTTGAAGGCGTTCTGCATGAACGTCGCGTACTGCACGGGCCACGAGCGGTCGAGCCCCCACTGCTGCCGGACCCGGTCGAGGTCCTCGGTGCTCGCGCCGGCCTCGGCCATGAGCAGCGCGGGGTCTCCTGTGAGCCGCACGATGAGGAAGATCGTCGCGCTCAGGATGAAGAGCGTGACGAGGCTGTAGAGCACGCGCCGGACGATGAACTGCCCCATGCCGCGGGCCCGGCTACTGGTCCTTCACCTTCAGATCTTCCCACGGATAGGCGTAGCCGGTGGTGATGGTCGGGAAGACGTCCTGCCACTTCTGCGCCACGACCTTGGGGCCGATCGCGTTGACGAACGCGTGGCGGAACACGGGCACGAGATAGTAGTTCTCGAGGATGCCGCGCTGGATCTCCTCGGCGAGCTTCTTCCGCTCCGCCGGATTGATCGACTTCTCGTACTGATCGAACTTCGCGTCGAGGTCCTTCACGCAGATGCGGTCGCGCGAGTTGGAGCCGCCGCACTTGAAGTTCGCCTCGTACCAGAACGACCAGCTCCCCGCGATCCTCACGCCGTGCAGGATCATCTGGACCCCGGGCCACTCCTTGAGCCCGCCCCGCAGCCGCTGGAAGAAGATGCCCCGCTCCATGGTCTGGAGCCGGCCGCGGATACCGACCTCGCGGAGCTGCGCGATGATGCGCTCGCCCCGCGAATAGTACGCGGGCAGCGGCGTGACCCAGTCCACGTCCAACCCGTTCGGATAGCCCGCCTCGCGCAGGAGCTGCTTCGCCTTCTCCACGTTCCGCTGGAACTCGGGCCACTCGATCGCGTATTGCACGTCGTCGTTGATCCAGTTGCCCGTCACCTTGCCCAGGCCCGCCGTCTCCGCCTGGTTCATGGCCCGGCGGTCGATGGCGAGGCTCACCGCCTCGCGCACGCGCTTGTCGCGGAACGGGCTCTTCGGGTCCTGGAAATTCGGAAACTCCAGGAAGAACGAACCCGACAGCACCGGCGCCAGCGTGACGCCGGGCAGGGTTTTCACCTTGTTGATCAGCTCGCCGGGCACGTTGTAGATGATGTCCGCCTCGCCGCGCTCCAGCATGGCCACGCGGGTGGCCGCCTCCGGCACCGAGATCATGACGAGCTCTTTTACGTTGACGGGGCGGTAGTACCCGTCGAAGGCCTCCATCTCGACCTTCACGCCGGGCTCGTGGCGCACGAGCTTGTAGGGACCGGCCCCGATGGGCTTCTGCTTGAACGCGTCTGGCCCGACCTGTTTGTAGTACTTCTCGGGCACGACCCAGCCGGGCGCGGCCACGTTGGCGGTCCCGAAGAGGATGGCGAAGTCGAGGAAGGGCTCCTTGAAGACGAAGCGGATCGTGCGGTCGTCCACGATCTCCACGCGCTCGGTCTTGTTCTTGAAGACGTCGGCCTTGGCGCCCCGGTAGTTCTCGTAGCTGAACTTGACGTCTTGCGGGGTGACCGGATCGCCGTTGTGGAACCTGATTCCCTTGCGCAGCGTGAACGTGGCGCTCTTCGCATCGGCGGCCACCGTGAACTTCTCGGCCAGCGCGGGATGGTCGTAGAGCTCCTTGCCCTGATTCTTGATGAGGCCGTCGTGCAGCGCGGTGAAGAAGTTGTCCGGTGTCGCGGTGCCGTCGTGCTCCTGCGGATCCAGCCAGCGGGACGCGAAGCCCGCGTGCCACGCGAGGACGATCTTGCCCTTGGCGGCGGCCACGACGGGCGACGCGAACGGGATGATGACCGTGGATACGGCGGCGATCAGGATCAGGGCGAGCGCCAGCAGGCGGATCATGTCAGGGCCTCCACTCGGGAGATCGGTCGCACCGCTGCGAAAGTGCCGTAGGCTAGCCCGAGGCCCGGAAGTAGTCAAGTCACATCACTTGTCAATACGACCCGCGGTGCCGGCTGGAGCACGTCTGTCGCTACCTGTTGCGCCCGGCGCTGGCGGGCGCGCGGGCGGCCAGCGGCTGTACGAGCTTGCCCATCCGCGCGCCGACGGGGCGACGCCTCTGCGGCTGGACCCGCTGGAGCTGCTCGAGAAGCTCAGCGTGCTCGTGCCCGCGCCGCGCCCGCACGGGCGCTCCGCTATCACGGTGTCCTGGCGCCCCCGGGCGCGTCAGCCGGCGGCGACGAGCCGCGGCGCCTGGGCTGGGCGGCGCTCCTCAAGCGGGTGTTCGCGTG
>CAYQQT010000623.1:0-2706 GCA_964419375.1 uncultured bacterium | reverse complement strand
CCGCGCAGGGCGCGATCGTGCGCGGCGCGCGCGGCGTGGCGGCCTGGGACGTGGCAATCATGCCCATCGTCTTCCTGGCAAGCGCGCTCGTGTCCGGGCTCGGGCTGCTGCTGCTCGTGGACGGAGCACCCGGGCAGGCGGCGGGCCTCGAGCGCGTGGTGGCGGTGGCGATCACGCTGCCGCTGGCGCTGATGGTCTGGCTCAGTTATCTGACGTGCAGCGACGGGCGCGTCTTCGTCGAGGCCACGCGGCTGCTGCGCGAGGGCCGGCCGGGCATCGCGCTCGGGGCCGCCGGGTACTTCGTGCCGTGGTGCGGCAGCATGCTCGCGCTCGCGCTGCCCATGCCTGCGGCCATCGCGGTGCTCGCGGGCGCGCTGATGGTCGCAGGCCAGCTCTACGCCAAATGGCTGCTCATCCGTGCGGTCGCCTCGCTGCGGCCGATCACGGTCGGACATCTCACGTTCCACAGGAGGGCGACATGATCTACGGCGCGGGCGTCGACGTGGGCTCGACCCAGACCAAGGCGGTCATCGTGGACGCCGGCCGCGTCATCGTGGCGCGCGTGCTGATTGCGACCGGCGCCAACGTGACGCGGGCGGGAGAGCGGGCGTTCGTCGCCGCCTGCGAGGCCGCCGGCCTCCCGCGCGAGGCGGTCGGCTACGTGGTGGGCACGGGCTACGGCCGCTACAAGGTGACCTTCGGGGACGCGCAGATCACGGAGATCACGTGCCATGCGCGCGGCGCCCACTCGCTCTTTCCCGCCACCCGCACCGTCATCGACATGGGTGGGCAGGACACGAAGGCCATCAAGGTGGGCGCGGACGGCTCGGTCATGGATTTCTCCATGAACGACAAGTGCGCGGCGGGGACGGGCCGCTTCCTCTCCGCGGCCGCCGACGTGACGGGCGTGGGCCTCGACGACATCGGCGAGCTGTCACTGGCCGCGAAGAATCCCGTGCGGCTGACCTCCGTCTGCACCGTGTTCGTGGAGTCCGACATCATGTCCTACCTCGCGCAGCGCAAGACGGTGGAGGACATCCTCGGCGGCGTCCACAAGGCGATCGCCTCGCGCACGATGTCGCTCGTGCGCCGCGTGGGCGTGGAGGAGGAGATCACGTTCACGGGCGGCGTGTCGCGCAACGTCGGCATGGTGCGCGGTCTGGAAGCCGTGCTCGGCAAGCCGATCAACGTGCACGCGGACGGGCACTTCATGGGCGCGCTGGGCGCGGCCATCTTCGCGCTGGAGCGGGCGCAGACGGCGGCGACCGTGGACGCCGCCGCCATGCCCGCGGCCGCGGCGGCAAGGAGCTGACCATGCTGGTGGCGGGAATCGACGTCGGCTCGGGAACCACCAAGTGCGTGCTTGTGGACGACACGGGCGCGGTGCGCGGACGGGGATTGTCGCGCACGAAAGTGGATTTCGAAAAGGTCGCCCTCGAAGTGCTGGAGGCGGCGCGCGCGGACGCGGGCGCGGCGGGCGAGGTGGGCTACATCGCCACCACCGGCCTCGGCCGCTACGCGCTGCCCTTCCGGGACATCCAGATCACCGACCTCACGTGCGGCGCCCGCGGCGCCGCCACCGAGTTTCCGTCCACGCGCTACGTGCTGGACATCGGCTCGCAATGCTCGCGCGCCATCAAGCTGCGCGACAACGGCAAGGTCAAGGAGTTCCACATGAACGAGAAGTGCGCGGCCGGCTCCGGCGGATTCCTCGAGCGTGCCGCGAAATACCTGGAAGTCACGGTGGCCGACATCGGCCCCCTGTCCATGGGCGCCGACAAGCCACAGGCCATCTCCAGCGTGTGCGCGGTGCTGGCGGAGTCGGAGATCATCAACCACATCTCCGAAGGCGTGAGCGTCGACAACATCCTGCGCGGCATTCACAACTCGCTCGCCGACCGCGCGCTGAACCTGCTCAAGCGCGTCGGCCTCGACGGCGAGGTGACGCTCATCGGTGGCGTGGCCCTGCAGGCGGGCATGGTGGCGTCGCTGCGCGACAAGCTCGGCGTGCGCGTCAACGTTCCGGCCTTCCCGCAGTTCACGGCGGCCCTGGGCGCCGCCGTCCTCGGCCTTCAGCGCTACCGGAAGCGCTCCACGCTTACCGCGGCCTGAGGCACACCATGACGACGTCACAGCTCACCGTCCGGTCGCTGGAGCCCTCCGATCTCGACGCGGTCGTCGGCATCGACGAGAAGCTCACGGGACAGGCGCGCAAGCAGTACTGGCGCACCCGCTTCGACATCGCGGCCCTGCGGCCGCCGTGGATGACGTCGGTGGCCGAGCTGGACGGCCGCGTCGTGGGGTTTCTGTTCGGCTGGGTCGGCGAATCCGAGTTCGGCATGGCGGGCCCCACGGGCTGGATCGACCTCATCGGCGTCGACGCCGTCTACCGCGGGCGCGGAGTCGGTGAAGCGCTCGCGGAGCGCTTCGTGGACGGCGGACGGGAGCTGCGCGCCATCCGCAAGGTGGCCACGCTCATCGATCTCGGCCAGGCCGACATCCGGGAATTCTTCGTCCGCCGTGGCTTTCACACGGGCCCCATGGTCCAGCTCGAGCGCGACGTCGCGCCGTGATTCGGTGCTGACGGCGCGAACCGCACAGGAGGACGAGCCGATTGCTGAGCACCACCGTGAGAGCGACGCGTGCCCACCGGTGACGCCGCTCGCCCCCGCGCCCGCGATGGCGCGGTCCCTGCGCCGCGGCGCC
>CAYQQT010000622.1:0-2710 GCA_964419375.1 uncultured bacterium | reverse complement strand
AATAGCAACGCCGGAGCCCGTGATCGAGGAGCGCCACGGCTTTGCCGGGGCGCGACGAGCGTCGGGGGGCTTGGGGGGCCCTTCGAGGCCCCCCATATGACAGACGAGCAGCAGGTCGTCCGGGCGCTCGGCAGCATCGGTGCCGCCACCCTCGCCAGCCGCATCCTGGGCTTCGTCCGCGATGCGATGGTGGCGCTCGCCTTCGGGGCGGGGCCCGTCACCGACGCCTTCTTCGTGGCTTTTCGCATCCCGAACATCTTGAGGAGATTGCTCGCGGAGGGCGCCCTCTCCACGGCGATCGTCCCCGTCTTCTCCGACTATGCGGCCACGCGCTCCCGGGACGAGTTCGTGCGCATGCTGCGGGCGGTCAGCGGCGCCGCGCTTGCGGTGCTCGGCGTGACGTCCCTGCTCGGCGTCATCCTCAGTCCGTGGCTGCTGCGCGCTATTGCCCCGGGCTTCACGTCGGATCCCGCCCAGGAGTCCCTGGCGGTGCTGCTCACGCGCGTGATGTTTCCCTACCTGCTGCTCGTCGGGCTCTCAGCGCTCGTCATGGGCGCGCTGAACTCGCAGGGACGGTTCTTCGCGGCCGCCCTCGGTCCCGCCGTGCTCAACCTCGGCATGATCGCGGGCGTCCTGCTGCTCGCCTCCCGCGTGGAGCCGGCCATCCTGTCGCTCGCCATCGGCGTCCTCGTGGGCGGCGTGGGACAGCTCGCGGTGCAATTGCCCAGCCTGAAAGCGTGCGGCCTGCTCGTGGCACCGGTGTGGCAGCCGGGCGATCCGGCAGTGGCGCGGGTGGCGCGGCTGCTGCTGCCGGCCGTCTTCGGCCTCGCCGCCGTGCAGGTGATGGTCTTCATCAACACGCTGCTCGCCTCGCTGCTGCCGTCGGGCTCCATCTCCTACCTCTATTACGCCGACCGCGTGATGGAGTTTCCGCTCGGGATCTTCGGCATCGCGCTCGCCTCCGCGTCGCTGCCCACGATGTCCAGGCAGGCGGCCGCCGGCGACACGGCAGGGGTGGCGGCCACGCTCGGCTTCGCCCTCCGCCTGTCGATCTTCGTCTCGCTGCCGGCCACGGTGGGGCTCGTCATCCTGAGCGCGCCCATCGTCCGCGTGCTCTTCGAGCGCGGGCTCTTCACCGCCGCCGATACCGCCGCCACCGCGCAGGCGCTCGTCTGGTATTCGGTGGGGCTGACGGGCTTCGCGGGCGCGCGCATCGTGGCCCAGGCCTTCTATGCCGTCGGCCAGCCGGGGACGGCGGTGAGACTCGGGGTGATGGCGATCGCGGTCAACGCCGTGAGCGCCCTCACGCTCATGGGGCCCATGGCCCACGCCGGCCTCGCGCTCGCCTCGTCCATCGGCACCTTCGCGAACCTCGCCGGCCTCGTGTGGGTGGCGCGACGGCGCTTCGGACCCATCGGAGGCCGCGCGCTCGTCATCTCCACCGTGCGCATCGTGGTCGCCTGCGTGCCGCTCGCCGCCTGGTGCGTGCTGGCCCGATGGCTCATCCCGGCGGGCGGCGGGTCCGGGGCGACGGCCGCGTGGCTGGCGGCGGCGGTGGTGGGGGGCGCGGCCGTGTTCATCGTCGTGAGCGGGGTCGTGGGGTCGCCCGAGCGCGCGGTGCTGTCGCGAGCCTTGCCGTGGCGGAGGTCGCGTTGATATAATCCGTCGTGCACTCAGTTTCCCCTCTCAGTCAGCGCCTCCCTTGATGGAATCGGTCGCCGAGTATCTCGGGACCCTGCAGGCGGAGCGGGGAGCGTCCCGGAATACTCTCGCGGCCTACCGGCGCGACCTGCGCGATTTCCACGGCTTCCTCGGCGCCCGCCGCGGCCTCGCCGACATCGGACCCGATGAGATCGTGGCCTACGTGGAGCGCCTGCAGCAGCGCGGCCTGAAACCGGCCAGCGTCGCGCGTCGCCTGTCGGCGCTGCGCGGCTTCTACCGGCACCTGGTGCGCGAGGGCGATCTGCGGCGCGATCCCACCGAGCACGTGGACCTGCCGCGCCCCTCGCGGCCGCTGCCCAAGGCCCTCTCGAAGAGCGACGCGCTCGCCCTCGTGGAATGCGCGGACCTCTCGCGCCCGCCCGGCGTGCGCGACCGCGCGCTGCTGGAGCTGCTCTACGCCACCGGCATGCGCGCCTCGGAGTGCCTCGCGCTCCGTCTCGACGACCTGAACCTCACCGCGGGCTATGTCGTGTGCACCGGGAAGGGGAACAAGCAGCGGCTGGTGCCCGTGGGCGCGGAAGCGCTCGCGCGCGTGCGTGTGTACCTGCGCGACGTGCGGCCGCTGTACGCGCGGCGCCGCGACGCGGGCCGCCTCTTCCTCAATCCGCGCGGCGGCGCCCTGTCGCGCCAGTCGCTGTGGACCATCGTGCGACGCGCCGCCACCACCGCCGGCATCCGCAAGCGAGTGTCGCCCCACGTGCTGCGTCACTCGTTCGCCAGCCACCTGCTGGAGGGCGGCGCCGATCTCCGCTCCGTGCAGGTGATGCTGGGACACGCCGACATCGCGACCACGCAGATCTACACGCACCTGCCGACATCCGCCCTGCGCCGGATGTACGAGCGGTTCCACCCGAGGGCGTGAGCGTGGCCAAGCGCGCGCACGCCTACCCGCAGGTGACGCTCGCGGCCGCCGAGCTCGTCGACACCGCGGTGGTGACGGCGCCCGCCGGGATCACGGCCGCCGACGCCGTGCGGCTGGCGCGCAAGC
>CAYQQT010000621.1:0-2710 GCA_964419375.1 uncultured bacterium | reverse complement strand
GACGAGACGGCGGCATGGCGCGCGCGCATCGTGGTCTCGACGCCCGCCGCGCCCGCCCCGGCCCGGCCGGACGCCGTCGCGGGAGACGTGGTGCTGGAGGTGCGCGCGCTCACCAAGCACTTTCCGGTGACGCGGGGCACGATCCTGAGCCGGACGGTGGGCAGCGTGAAGGCGGTGGACGGCGTGGACTTCGTCCTGCGGCGCGGCGAAACCCTCGGCCTCGTGGGCGAGAGCGGCTGCGGCAAGAGCACCACCGCTCGCCTGGTGCTGTGCCTGGAGCGGCCGACCTCCGGCGCCATCCTCTTTCGCGGGCGCGACGTCCACGCTCTCGGCCGCGAGGAGCGGCGCGACTACCGGCGCGCGGTGCAGGCCGTCTTCCAGGACCCGTACAGCTCGCTCAACCCGCGCCTGACCATCCGCACCACCGTCGGCGAGCCGCTCCGGCAAACGGAGCCGGGCCTCACGAAGGCCGAGGTCGGCGAGCGCATCGCGGAGTCGCTCGCGCGCGTCGGCCTGCCGCCCCGCATCGCCGACGACTATCCCCACGAGCTGTCGGGGGGCCAGCGACAGCGCGTCGCGCTCGCGCGGGCGCTCACGACGAGCCCCGAGTGCATCCTGCTCGACGAGGCGGTCTCCGCGCTCGACGTGTCCATCCGCGCCCAGGTCATGAACCTGCTGCGCGAGATCCAGGACCGCCTTGGCGTGAGCTACCTGTTCATCGCGCACGACCTCGCCGTGGTGAAGTACGTGAGCACGCGCATCGGCGTGATGTACCTCGGCAAGCTCGTGGAGACGGCGGACAGCGACGCGCTGTACGCGCATCCGCTGCATCCGTACACGCAGATCCTGCTCAGCAACGCGCTGCCGTCGCATCCGGACGACGTGCGCGACGAGGTCATCCTCGCGGGCGAGGTGCCGAGCGCGTTCAACCCGCCCGCCGGGTGCCGCTTCCACCCGCGGTGCCCGCACGCCATGCCGGTGTGCGCCGAGCGGGAGCCCCTGCTGCAGGAGCAGGCTTCGGGGCACCGCGTGGCCTGCCATCTGTACGGGACGTGACCCGGTTCTCGCGACGAAGATGGTAGTGCGAGCCGAGGCCGTTCCACGGCCGAGGCGAGCGAATATAAAGGAGAGCGACGAATGAGCCTGGATGCCGAAGTCAAGACGCGCACCGAGGTGCGGGACGGCATGCGGATCACCTGGCACCAGGGCATCCCGATGGACGACGGCATCGTCGTGCGGGCGGACGTGTTCCGCCCCGTCGAGGACGGCACGTACCCGGTGCTCCTGACGTACGGGGTGTACGCCAAAGGGCTCGCCTACCAGGACGGCTACCCGCTGCAGTGGAAGAAGATGATCGAGGACCACCCCGAGATCCTCCAGGGCTCGACCAACAAGTACCAGAACTGGGAGACCACCGATCCCGAGCGGTGGGTGCCGCACGGCTACGTCGTCATTCGCGTCGATTCCCGGGGCGCCGGCTGGTCGCCGGGCTTCATGGATCCCGGCTGCGCGAGAGAGACCGACGACCTCTCCCTGTGCATCGAGTGGGCGGGCACGCAGCCCTGGAGCAACGGCAAGGTCGGGATGCTCGGCATCTCGTACTACGCGAGCAACCAGTGGCGCGTGGCGGGCAAGCACCCGCCGCACCTGGCCGCCATCATCCCGTGGGAGGGACAGAACGATCGCTACCGCGACTCCGGCTACCACGGCGGCATCCTGAGCGAGTTCCAGAAGCGCTGGGCGAAACACCAGGTGGCCACCGTGCAGTACGGGGTGGGGGCGCGCGCGAAGAAGAACCCGAACACCGGGGAGTCGATCGCGGGGCCCGTCACGCTCTCGGACGAGGAGCTGGCCAAGAACCGTGTCGACGTCTTCGAGGAGCTCAAGAAACATCCGCTCGACGACGAGTGGCATCGCGCGCGCTCGGCCGATCTGTCGAAGGTCACGGTGCCGCTGCTCACGTGCGCCAACTGGGGCGGCCAGGGCATCCACCCGCGCGGCAACTTCAACGGCTTCATGGAGGCCGCGTCCCCGCAGAAGTGGCTGGAGGTCCACGGCGACTCGCACTGGTCGCTCTTCTCGGCCGCCTACGGCGTGGCGCTGCAGAAGCGCTTCTTCGATTACTTCCTCAAGGGCATCAAGAACGGCTGGGACACGCAGCCGCCCGTGCAGCTCAACGTCCGCCATCCCGGCGAGAGGTTCGTGCTCCGGCACGAGAGCGAGTGGCCGCTGGCGCGCACGCAGTGGACGAAGCTCTACCTCGATCCCGCGACGAAGGCGCTGAGCCCCACGCCGGCGACGGCGCCCGCTTCCATCGAATACGAGGCGATGGGCGACGGCGTGACCTTCTCGATGACGGTCGCCAGGGAGACCGAGATCACGGGCCCCATCGCCGCCAAGCTGTTCGTGTCATCGTCGACGAAGGACGCCGACCTCTTCCTGGTCGTCCGGGTGTTCGATCCGCAGGGCAAGGAGCTGACCTTCATGGGCTCCACCGATCCCAACACGCCCATCGCCAACGGCTGGCTGCGCGTCTCGCATCGCCGGCTCGATCCGCGCAAGAGCATGCCCTACCGGCCCTACCACCCGCACGACAAGGTCGAGCCCCTGACACCGGGCGCGGTCTACGAGTGCGATGTCGAGATCGTCTCCACCTGCATCGTCGTGCCCGCCGGCTGGCGCGTGGCGCTCAGCGTGCGCGGCAAGGACT
>CAYQQT010000620.1:0-2736 GCA_964419375.1 uncultured bacterium | reverse complement strand
CCGGCGGCGGCCCCCGCCGCGCCCGCGCCCTCCAAGATCGACAAGGGCGACACGGCGTGGATGCTGACCTCCTCGCTGCTCGTCCTCATGATGACGGCGCCGGGTCTCGCGCTCTTCTACGGCGGCATGGTGCGCCAGAAGAACGCGCTCGCCACGCTCATGCAGAGCTTCATCATCATGGCCGTCATCTCGATCCAGTGGGTGCTGTGGGGCTACAGCCTCGCCTTCGGCCCCGACAAGGGCGGCATCATCGGCGGGCTCGAGTGGGTCGGCCTCAGCGGGGTGGGCACGGAGCCGTTCGACACGTACTCCAAGACGATCCCGCACCAGGCGTTCATGCTCTTCCAGATGATGTTCGCCATCATCACGCCCGCTCTCATCACGGGCGCGTTCGCGGAGCGCAAGAAGTTCTCCGCGTTCCTGATCTTCACCGTGCTGTGGGCGACGTTCGTGTACGACCCGCTCGCGCACTGGGTGTGGGCCGATGGCGGCTGGCTCCGCAAGCTGGGCGCGCTCGACTTCGCGGGCGGCACCGTCGTGCACATCTCCTCCGGCGTGTCCGCCCTCGTGTGCGCCATCGTGATGGGCAAGCGCAAGGGCTACGGGCACCAGCCCATGCAGCCGCACAACCTGCCCATGACCGTGATGGGCGCGGGCCTGCTGTGGGTGGGCTGGTTCGGCTTCAACGCCGGCAGCGCGCTCGAGGCCAACGGGCTGGCCGCGTCCGCCTTCCTCGCCACCAACACGGGAGCGGCGGCGGCGGCGCTGGGGTGGATGTTCACGGAGTGGATGATGCGTGGCAAGCCCACCGTGCTCGGCGCCGCCTCCGGCGCGGTGGCGGGGCTGGTGGCCATCACCCCCGCCGCCGGCTTCGTGGGGCCGATGTCCTCGATCGTCATCGGCGCGGTGGCGGGAGCGATCTGCTACACCGCGTGCAACTTGAAGTCGCGCCTCGGCTACGACGACTCCCTCGACGTGGTGGGCGTACACGCCGTGGGCGGCACGTGGGGCGCCCTCGCCACCGGCCTCTTCGCCTCCAAGGCGATCAACGCGGCGGGCGGCGACGGGCTCTTCTACGGCAACCCGGGCCAGCTGTGGACGCAGATCGTGGCCATCGCCACCACGATGGTGCTGGCGGTGGTGGCGACGTTCGTTATTCTCAAGATCGTCGACGCGCTCGTGGGACTGCGCGTGAGCGAAGAGGACGAGGTGTCCGGCCTCGACCTCTCGCAGCACTCGGAGACGGCGTACTCGATGGGCAGCGGGCAGTACGGCGAGTTCTCGAGCACGACGGGCGCGTTCGCGGACGCCATGCGGGCGGCGGAGGCCAAGCCCCGGCCGGTACACTGAGCGCGCGCCCGGCGCTTGATTTCAGGAGGCCGTTTCACTAAGGTAGTCGGGCCGACGGCGCCGCCAGGCGCCGTCGGCGTCCGACGTTGACGTCCACACTCACATCTTCGAGGGAGAAGGAGCTCCGCATGACCGCCAAGGATGTCCTCAAAATGGCCAAGGAGAAGGGCGCCAAGATCATCGATCTGCGCTTCATCGACCTCCCCGGCCTCTGGCAGCACTTTTCGATCCCGCTCTCCGAGCTGAGGGAAGACATCTTCGAAGATGGTCTCGGCTTCGACGGCTCGTCGATCCGCGGCTTCCAGACCATCGACGAGTCCGACATGCTGGTCATCCCGGATCCCGCCACCGCGCAGATGGATCCCTTCACGGCCATTCCGACGCTCGTGCTCATCTGCAACGTGAAGGATCCCGTCACCGGCAAGTGGTACAGCCGCGATCCGCGCTACATCGCCCAAAAAGCAGAAGCATACGTGAAGAAAAGCGGAGTGGCGGACACGGTCTTTATAGGCCCCGAGCTGGAGTTCTTCTTCTTCGACTCCATCCGCTTCGACCAGAACTACCACTCCGGCTACTACTTCATCGACTCCGAGGCGGGCGCCTGGAACAGCGGCAAGGAAGGCACGCCCGACAATCCGAACCTCGGCTACAAGCCGCGCTACAAGGGGGGCTATTTCCCCGTGCCCCCCATGGACAAGTTCCAGGACATCCGCTCGGACATGGTGCTGGCGCTGGAGTCGGTCGGCGTGCGCGTGGAGGTGCACCACCACGAGGTGGCGACGGGCGGCCAGACCGAGATCGACATGCGCTTCGACACGCTGACGAAGATGGCCGACAAGGTGCTCTGGTACAAGTACTGCGCGAAGAACACCGCGCGCAAGTGGGGCAAGACGGCCACCTTCATGCCCAAGCCCCTCTTCCAGGACAACGGCTCCGGCATGCACACGCACCAGTCGCTGTGGAAGAACGGCAAGAACCTCTTCTACGAGCGGGGCGGCTACGCCGACATCTCCAAGATGTGCCTGTGGTACATCGGCGGCATCCTCAAGCACGCGCCCGCGCTGCTGGCGCTCATCGCGCCCTCCACCAACTCCTACAAGCGGCTGGTGCCGGGCTACGAGGCGCCCATCAACCTCGTCTACAGCCAGCGCAACCGCTCCGCCGCCATCCGGATCCCCGTCTACTCCAAGTCCGAAGGCGCCAAGCGCATCGAGTTCCGCACGCCGGATTGCACCTGCAACCCGTACCTGTCCTTCGCGGCGTGCGTGATGGCGGGGCTCGACGGCATCGCCAACAAGATCGATCCCGGCAAGCCCGTGGACAAGGACCTCTACGAGCTGCCGCCCGCCGAGCAGAAGAAGATCAAGCAGCTGCCGGGCGCGCTCG
>CAYQQT010000619.1:0-2736 GCA_964419375.1 uncultured bacterium | reverse complement strand
AGCGGCATGTTGCGCTCCGAGGGCTCGTTCATGCCGCGCATCCTAGACCAGCCTCGGAGGCGACGGTGGGAAATGTCGTGCGCAGGCGGCGAGACCGCTTTCACCGGCACGCGTTGTCCGCTATCATGCCCCGCACCGTGATCGAGTGGAGGAGACCACCATGATGCAGAGCATGCGCGCCATCGCCCTCGGGCTCGCCGCGGTCCTCATCGTCGCCGGCGCGGGGCCGGTCGTCGCCCAGGAGCCGTTTCCCAGCCGCCCCGTCACGCTGGTCGTCCCCTTCCCGCCCGGCGGCATCGCCGACCTCACGGCGCGGCCCCTGGCCACCGCGCTCGAGAAGATCCTCAAGCAGCCCGTGGTCGTCAACAACAAGCCGGGCGCAGCGGGCGCGGTAGGCAACCACGCCGTCGCCATCGCCAAGCCTGACGGCTATACCGTCCTCATCGGCCTCGTGAGCATCTCCACCCTTCCCGAGGTCGACGTGCTCTTCGGACGCACACCCGTGTACCGGCTCGACCAGTTCGCGCCCGTGGCCCGGCTCAACGCGGATCCGCCCATCCTCGTCGTCAACGCCGACACGCCGTGGAAGACGCTGAAGGACTTCCTCGACGACGCGAAGCGGCGGCCCGGCGAGATCACGTTCGCCTCCTCGGGCCCGTACGGCGCCTCGCACGTCCCCATGGAGATGCTGCTGGAGGCCGTCGGCGGCGCGCGCATGCGCCACCTGCCGACGGCAGGCGGCGCGCCCGCCACCACCGCCGTGCTCGGCAACCACGCCCAGCTCTGGGCCTCGCCCCCGGCGCTGGCGCTGCCACACGTGAAAGCGGGAAAGATGCGCGCGCTCGCCACGTGGGGCGCCACGCGCCTGGCCGCGTTCCCGGACGTGCCCACGCTCAAGGAGCTGGGCTACAACGTCGAGTACTACCTGTGGACGGGGATATTCGCGCCCAGGGACACGCCGGCGCCGGTGATGAAGACGCTGCGGGACGCCACGCGACAGGCCATGCAGGATCCGGACTTCAAGAGCGCGATGGACAAGGTGCAGCTTCCCATCGCCTACCAGGACGCCGACGAGTTCAGGACGTGGTGGGACAACGACGCGCGCACGCTCGCCGCCGTCATCAAGCGCATCGGAAAGCTGGACACCAAGTAGGTGCGGGTCGACGTCCACACCCACATCGTCCCCGCGCGATGGGACGACTTCGCGTCGCGCTACGGGGGCGGCAACTGGCCGCGGCTCGTGGCCCGGGACGCCTGTCACGCGACCATCATGACGGGCGACAAGTTCTTCCGTGACGTCACGGACCAGTGCTGGGACCCCGCGCGCCGCCTGGAGGACATGGACCGGCTCGGCATCGATCACCAGGCGCTGTCGCCCCCGCCCATCATGCTGTGCTACTGGGCGGAGCCCAAGGCCGCGCAGGCGTTCGCCCGCCTGCAGAACGACAACGTTGCCGACATCGCCGCCCGCCATCCTCGCCGCTTCTCCGGCATGGCCACGGTGCCCCTTCAAGACATCGCCCTCGCCATCGCCGAGCTGCGGCACGCGCGCGAGCGGCTCGGGCTCAAGGCGGTGGAGATCGGCACCTTTCCGGGCGGGCGCGATTTCGACGACCCCGCGCTCTTTGCCTTCTTCGAGGCGTGCCGCGACCTCGACGTGAGCGTGTTCGTCCACCCGGCCTCGCCGCTGATCGGCCAGGAGCGTTTGACGAAGTATTACTTTCCGCTCATCGTGGGCAACCCGCTGGAGACGGCGCTCGCCATCTCGAAGCTCATCTTCGGCGGCGTACTCGAGCGGCTGCCCACGCTGCGCATCTGCTTCGCCCACGGCGGCGGCGCCTTTCCCTTCACGCTGGGGCGGCTGGATTACGGCTGGTCGGTGCGCGAGGAAGGCCCGGCCACCATCCCGAGGCCGCCGCGCGAGTACGCGCGGCGGCTGTACTTCGACTCCCTCAGCCACGGCCCGCGTAATCTCAAGTTCATCGTGGACGAGTTCGGCGCCGAGCGCGTGATGCTCGGCAGCGACTATCCCTTCGACATGGGCGCCCCCGATCCCGTCGCCTTCGTGGCGCAGGCCGGCCTCGACGCCGGTGCGCGCGCCGCCATCGAGGGCGCCAACGCGGAGCGATTCCTTGCGCTCTGAGCGACACCAAGAGGAGATGTCATGACGCCGTCAACGAAGCTCGTGGTGGCAACGGTTCTCGCGATCGCCTGCCTCGCTCTGAGTGGGGGCACCGCCTCCGCGGAGTGGTTCGCGGACGTCTACGCCGGCGGCACCCTCACCGCGGATCACGACGTCAAGATCAGGGATTCGGCGGGCCGGTCCACCTTCCAGGACGTGGAGTTCGAGACGGGGCTGGCCTATGGCCTGCGCGTCGGCCGCTACTTCGACGCCGTGCCCTTCGTCGGCATGGCCGTGGACTACTACAACTTCTCCGCCAACATCGGCGGGCGATCGTTCCATCGCGACGGCTGCTCGCTCGTGGGCGGGTGCGCGAGTGGCCCGGACCGCGTGGGCAGGCTTTCCATCGACGCCGTGGCGATCTCCATCGATCTCATGCTTCGACTGCCGCTGTTCAAGACGGCCGAGGAGCCGCATGGCGTCCTGCAGCCTTACGTGGCGGTGGGCGTGCCGGTGTTCCTCACGACGGTGATACCGCGGAGCACCTCGAAGTTCAAGAACCACGATGAGGAGACCGAGATCTCCCTGGGCTACAAGGCGGCCGCCGGCGTGGC
>CAYQQT010000618.1:0-2737 GCA_964419375.1 uncultured bacterium | reverse complement strand
GTACCCGATCGCGTGGCTGCACCCGGAGACGGACTACATCGCGTCGTTCCCGCCCCTCAACGGCCTGCCCACCCAGTACCGGGTGACGGTGCGCGGCGAGCAGAAGTGGTTCGCGCAGTGCGGGTTCGAGGCGACGTCGGTGACCTGGCTCTTTCCGGGAGAGCGTGTTCGGATCGACGCCGCCTGTCTGGATTGCGGTGACCCTCTGACAATCGAGATGCTCGACGGCCGCCTCACGTGGGTCGATCCGCCCACCGTCGTCGGTCACCTGAACTACGGCTTCGGCCCCTCACGGGGCCGCCCGCCCTTTCTGTGAACGGGCATGAACCTCTTCCGGTCGGAAGAGCATGCGCGGCGCTGGGAGCAGTTCCGCCCCGAATCCGAAGAGGGGTTCATCTCCCTGCCGGACCTGGTGGGCTTCTTTGGCACCGAGTCGCGGCGGCACATGCTGGACGCCGACTATCTATCGCGCTGGTACCCGGGGCGCGCGGCGGAACGGAAAGAGTACCTCACGCGAATCGGCAAGGCGTCGCCCTTCTGGCTCGGCACGCCGGCGCCGAGCGCCTGACCATCGACACCGAAAACGGAGACCACCATGACCACGGACACGACGTACACGCTCGATCAGTTCCTCGCCGACACGCGGGCCACCATTAAGACGAAGGGCATTTCCTCGGGGCTCGCGGAGATCCGTGACCACCTGGAGAAGCTGCTCCACAACCCCGAGCTGCTGAAGAAGCATCTCGGCGATCCGGTCCCGTACGCCGAGCGCACGACGATCGGCCACGATCCGCAGACGGACGTCCACGTGCTCGTCCACGGCCGGGAGAAGGCGGGCGCGTCCTCGGTGCACGATCACGGCCCGTGCTGGGTGATCTACGGCAACTACAAGAACCCCACGCGGATGCGCCGCTGGCGCCGTCTCGATGATGGCAGCACGCCGGGGCACGCGGAGCTCGAGCTGCAGAAGGACTTCATGAACGAGCCCGGCCACGCGGCGGTGTTCGCCGTCGGCGACATCCATTCCATCGAGTTCGGCCCCGACACCTTCTTCATCCGGGTCACCGGCGGCGACGTCGAGTCCAAAGAAACATTCCGCTTCGACGTCAACAAGAAGACCGTCGAGGTTGCCAACCGCGCCCAGGGCCAGCGCTGACCGGTCACGCACTGCGTCGCGGGATGGCGGGGATGGCTTCGGGGGTCCGGCGACCACGTGGATGGTGGCCGACTCGGACCGGGGGTGGCTGGGCTCCATCGACACGCCTCGTGCGGTCCTGGTAGAGAGGGAAACGGGTCCCGGACCCCCGAAGCCATCCCCGCCATCCCGCGACGGCGCACGTCGCTCATGAACAATCCGGGTTAGGGGAAGAGGCGGTCGCCGTTTTTGTAAGCGATGTTTTCGGCCACGTCGCGCGGGAGCTGACGGAGCCAGGTCTGCACGGCGGTCGTGGCGTCACGGATCGATTCCCAGCGCGAAGTGGTCCAGGTGTCCGTGCCCACCAGGAAGCGGTCGGGATGGCGCAGGAAGAGCGCGCGCCACTCGGGGTCCAGGGTGCCGCCGGGGGCGACGTCGGTGCGCAGCGCGAGTTCGACCCAGAGCATCGGATAGCGGTCGAGGAGGCGTCCCACCGTCGCCGCCGACGATGACATCCCGGCGTGCGCCCAGAGAATGCGCGTGTCCGGATAGGTCACGAGCATCGTCTCGACGGTGGTCTCGTCGATGTGGCACCACATGAAGAGCTTCTGCTGCGCCGCCAGCTCGGCGAAGCGCTTGAGGGTGGGCGCGGTCACGTCGGCGGCGCCGAAGTGCGACTCACCGATGCCGCGATAGATCCCGCGCTTGAGCCGCTCCTCCACATACGCCTGCACGGCGGGGTCGCGCGGCCAGCCGCTCATGTCCTCGCGCGTCCGGTACGGACGCAGGAAGGGCACGATGCCCGCGGGGGCGCGGTCGTAGAGCTTGAGCGTGCCGTCGTCCGGGGTGCTCGACACGATGGCGCGCCGCACACCCGCCTGCGCGAGGATCGACAGGATCCGCTCCGGCGTGTAGGCGTCCCAGTCCGGACGGCTGTAGTGGATGTGCGCGTCGAAGATCGGCAGCGGCTGCTGCGCGGCGGCGGGGACCGCGTGCGGCGCGGGCGCGGCCAGCAGCGACACGGCGAGGACGAGGGCGAGCCGGAGGGTCGTCATGGCGCCGATGCTACCACCGGCTCACGCGGGTCTGCACACGCGGCAGGCGCGATAGCCCACCGAGCGCGCGTCGTCCACGGAGGCGAAGACGACACGCTGCTCCTCGGCCACGCGCTGCTCCTCGGCACAGCCGTGCCGGCACACGATGCGGGTGGACGCGGATCCGACGAGCGCGGGGATCGTGCGCTCGAGCGTGAGCAGCTGCGTCTTCATGGCGGCGCCGAAGGCGTAGTGGCCCCACGTGCCGTCGCCCCGGATGATGCGGTGACAGGGCACGAGCACCGGCACGGGGTTGGCGCCGAGCGCGTTGCCGACGGCGCGTGCGGCGCGCGGGTGGCCGATGCGCCGCGCCAGCTCCGCGTACGACTGCACCTCGCCGAAAGGAATGCGCGCCGCCTCGCCGAGGACCCTGGCCTGGAAGGGCGGCACTCTGTCCAGGTCTATGGCGACGGAGAAGAACGAGCGGCCGCCCGCGAGGTACTCGCGTAGCTCCTCGCGCGCGCGCTCCACGTGGCGCCGGCCCCGCGCGGTGGCGGTGTCGGCGCCG
>CAYQQT010000617.1:0-2738 GCA_964419375.1 uncultured bacterium | reverse complement strand
ACATGGGGGGCCGCGACGGGCCCCCCAAGCCCCCTGGCGCCCGGCCCTCATGTTCTTCGGCGGCTTGCTCGCGCTCGTGGCGGCCCTCAACGGCCCCCTGCACGATCTGAGCGACTATTACCTGTTCTCCGCGCACATGGTGCAGCACCTGGTGCTCACGCTCGTCGTGCCGCCGCTCCTCCTCGCGGGCACGCCCACGTGGATGGCGGACACGGTCCTGCGCGCCATCGCACGCCGCCGGCCACTGGGCGCGCTCATCGGCGTGCTCACGCGCCCGCTGCCCGCGCTCGCCTGCTACGCGGTGGCGCTCATCGGGTGGCACCTGCCCGGCCCTTACAACGCCGCGCTCGAGACGCACGCGTGGCACGTCGTCGAGCACGTGCTGCTCATCGCCACCGCCGTGCTGGGATGGTGGCCGATCCTGTCGCCCGCCACCGTGGCGCCCGCGCTGCCCTACGGCGGACAGCTCCTCTATCTCTTCGTGTTCGGGATGCCCATGACGGTGGTGGCCGCCTTCGTCACCGGCGCCGAGCACGTGCTCTATCCCTTTTACGCAGCGGCGCCGCGTATCTTCGACATCACGCCGCTCACGGACCAGCGGCTCGGCGGCGTGATCATGTGGGTCCCCGCGGCCGTCATCCCGGTCCTGGTCTTCTCTCTCGTGTTCTTCCGCTGGGTTGTCGCCGAAGCGGACGCCGACGCCTGACCGTCGCCGCGCCCTAGTTGGATGGGGGGCCTCGAAGGGCCCCCCAAGCCCCCCAAGCGCTCGGCAGCACCACGGCAAAGCCGTGGCGCTCCTCGATATTCCGACAGGCTCCTTAGGCGCTCGTCGGGCCCTGCCGGCAGTGGGTGGCACTGGCATTGCATTTCGGGGGGCCGCTGGCCGAAGGCCGGCAGCGTGGAAGGAGAGAGCACCATGGAGAACTTGGGACAGGCGGCACCCGTGAAGGTCCAGTTCAAACCGGTGGGCCGCAACCGGCGCGAGTGGATGTGGAAGGCCCGGGACGAGAGCAACACCATTGCAATCTCCGGCCAGCGCTTCGACTCCCTCGGGGATGCCGTGCGCGATGCCCGCACCCAGTTCAACGGCGTCGTCGACGACGGCGACAACGACGACGGTCCGTTCGCGGCCTAGAAACGACGACCGGCCGTTCGCGCCTGGAGTAGAGCCGCCGGGCCGCACCGCGTCCGGCGTCCGCCAGAGTAAATTCTGCAATCCAGCTCTTTTGCCTCGAGCCGCCTCCGGGCCCCCCTGCTATCATGATCAGCGCCGTCCATGAACATCTGTGTCGTCGGAACCGGCTACGTCGGGCTCGTCACGGGCGCTGTCTTCGCCGATCTCGGTAACGAGGTGATCTGCGTCGACAACCAGGTCTCGAAGATCGAGGATCTCGAGGCGGGCCGCATGCCGATCTACGAGCCGGGGCTCGAGGAAATGGTCGCTCGCAACGTCGCGGACAGCCGCCTGTCCTTCACCACCGACCTTCCCGGCGCCGTCCGCCGCTCCGTCATCGTGTTCATCACGGTCGGCACGCCGCCCAAGGACGACGGCGAGACGGACCTCGCCGCCGTGGGCGAGGTGGCGCGCGTCATCGGACAGTCGATGGAGCGTTACACGGTGGTGGTGAACAAATCGACGGTGCCGGTGGGGACGGGCGAATTCGTGCGGGAGGTCATCGAGAGCCACCAGCGGCGGCCCGTGCCCTTCGATGTGGTGTCCAATCCGGAGTTCCTGCGCGAGGGCTCGGCCATCGAGGACACGCTGCGCCCCGACCGCATCGTGATCGGCGCCCCCACGCAGCAGGTGGCGATGTCGCTGCTGGAGCTCTACGCGCCGCTGGAGCGGCCGATGATCATCACCGACGTGCCGTCCGCGGAGATGATCAAGTACGCCTCGAACGCCTTCCTCTCCACCAAGATCTCGTTCATCAACGCCATCGCGAACATCTGCGAGCTCGCGGGCGCGGACGTGACGCAGGTGATGAAGGCGATGGGCCTCGACGCGCGCATCGGGCCGGCGTTCCTGTCCGCCGGCCTCGGCTACGGGGGCAGCTGCTTTCCCAAGGACACGGATTCCCTCGTGCACACGGCCGCCACTCTGGGCTACGACTTCACGCTGCTCAGGGCGGTGGTGGACGTCAACCGCGAGCGGGCCGGGCACTTCGTGCAGATGATAGAAAAGACGCTCAACCCCATCGATGGCCGCGTTATTGGAGTGCTCGGGCTCGCCTTCAAGCCCAACACGGACGACATGCGGGAAGCGAAGTCGGTGGAGGTCATCTCGTGCCTCACGCAGATGGGCGCCAGCGTGCGCGCCTACGATCCGGTGGCGACGGAGAACGCGCGACGGATGCTGCCCGCCTCCGTCGTGTACTGCGACTCGCCCTACGACGCCGCCACGGGCGCGGACGGGGTGGCGCTGCTCACGGAGTGGAACGAGTTCAAGTTCCTCAACCTCGAGCGCCTCTGCTCCGTCATGCGCCGCCCGCTCGTCTTCGACGGCCGCAACCTGTGGGAGCCGGAGCGCATGCGCCGCCTGGGCTTCGAGTACCACTCCATCGGCCGGAAACCCGTCCTTCCCGCCTAGCCTGGATTATTCATGCGTGGAGAGAGCGTGCGCCGGCGGGTCCTGTCGTCGGGGTGGCTTCCGGCCGGCGGGGCGGAGTGGACCCCTTCGTCCCGCCCGCAGTGCGAAGCACTGCGCTCGGGCGAACGGGTGACGGAGCCCGGCCGAGCGG
>CAYQQT010000616.1:0-2748 GCA_964419375.1 uncultured bacterium | reverse complement strand
CTAGCATCTGCACCGTTTTGAGCGCCCTGCGCGTTTTTCAGCAGCCCGCTGCACGCGTGAGGGCGGTCCGCAGGAGCGCGCGCGGGGGCACGTAGTCGCCGATCACGCCCAGGATGGTATCGAGCAGCGGCTGGCGCCGGGCGAGGATGTGCGCGGCGACATTGGCAAGCCGCCGGTGGCGGATGAGCACCTGGAGCGCGCGCGTGACCTTCGCCTTGTCGTCGAAGACGACCCCGCGCTCGCGATGGTAGCGGGCGAGCGCCCGCGATGAGATGTCACCCGTCCGGACGGCGTGCACGGCCACGTCCGCGGCAAGCTCCGCGGAACGCAGCGCGGTGAAGATGCCTTCACCGGTGAAGGGATCGTAGAAGCCCGCGGCATCGCCCACCAGGAGCACGCCGCCTTCCCGTGGCGCCGACACCCGGTACGCGAGCGGGCCCATCGCCTGCACGGGCGCCACCAGGCGCGCGCCCGCCAGCCGGCGCGCGAGATGCGGGATGTGCTTGACGCGCGCCTCCAGGAACTGCGCCAGGCGCGCGCTCCACGGCGCCGCGTGCTCCAGCGGAACCACCACGCTCAGGTTGACGCGGTCGGGCGCGAGCGGGTTGAGGATCGCGTAGTCCGGGGGGTCGATGAAGATCTCGCCGAAGTCGCGGCAGCCGTCGATGCCTGAGACATATGTGGTCACGGCCATGCGGCGCAGGCGGTGCGGGTGACGGCACCCCAGGCGTTGCGCGACGACGGAGGCGCGGCCGTCGGCCCCGATCACCAGGGGCGCCCGCAGCG
This sequence comes from uncultured bacterium, assembly GCA_964419375.1. Lineage (GTDB taxonomy): Bacteria > Methylomirabilota > Methylomirabilia > Rokubacteriales > CSP1-6 > JBBDXO01. The sequence goes on along the minus strand of CAYQQT010000616.1, from coordinate 1,962 downwards.
TGAGCGTGGCGCCATGGTCGTCGGTGGCGCGCACGCCCGTGACGTCGCCGCCCGCGCGCACGACGTCGGTGACGCGCACGTGCTCGCGAAAGTCGACGCCGAGCGCGCGCAGGCGGTCGGCGAGGACGGCGTCGAGAACCGTACGGGAAACCCCGAGCGCGTGGCCGCGATACGGGCGGAAGGCGGCGGTGGGCCGGTACACGCCCTGCAGCCGGGTGCCGTCGGGCGCCGTGATGCGCATACCCGCGAGCGGCACCGCGCCCGCGCCGTCGAGCGTCTTCAGCACGCCGAGCCGGTCGAGCACGCGTCCCGCCTCCGGGCTCAGGTACTCGCCGCAGATCTTGTCGCGCGGAAAGCGGGCGCGGTCGAGCGCGATGACGGCGAGGCCGTGCTCGGCGAGCAGGATGGAGGTGGCTGCGCCCGCCGGCCCCGCGCCCACCACGATGACGTCGGCGTCGTGCCTCACGACAGCAGCGCCACCAGCCGCCCCAGCATCGGATAGGCCACGATGGCGATCCGCTGCAGCCCCGCCTTTTCCGCCAGCGCGCGCACCTCCGCGCCGGAGTACGACCGCCGCACGGAGAGCGGGCCGTCGTGACGCGACACGGGATGCATTCTCACGAGATGCGTAGCCAGCCACACGAGCGCCAGCGAGAGATACCCGCGCCGGAGGTCGTTGACGATCACGCCCTGCCTGGCGACGGCCGCCATCTCCGCGAGCGACGCCACCGCCTCGTCGGGCTCGAGATGGTGAAGCGTGAGCGAGAAGGTCACCACGTCCGCGGCGCCCTCGCGCAGCGGCAGGGCGGTGGCGTCGCCGACGACGGCCATGATCTCCGGATAGGCGGGCCGTCGGGCGCGCGCCACGCGGTCGGCGTCGCGGTCGACGACGATCACACGCACGCGGCGGCCCGCCCCGCGCGCCCAGCGCACGAGGAGAAGCGCGAAGTCGCCGCGTCCACCCCCCACGTCCACGACGACCATGACCCGCGAGCGGGGAACCGCGGCGGCGGCGACGGGAATGCGCGCGAGCGTGAGCGCGTAACCGCCGAACCAGCGGTTCAGGCGGTCGAGGTCGGCGAGCGAGGCGGTGAGATCGGCCTCGGGCAGCGGGCCATCCATGAGCTCGCGCGCGCCTGCCGCGCGGCGCATCACCAGCGCAGCAGGGCGCCTTCGGCGGCGAAGCCCGGGCCGAGACCGATCATCACGCCCCATTCCCCGTCCACGGGGCTCTCCAGCCGCAGCGTGCGCTCCAGCACGAACAGGATGGTGGCGGACGACATGTTGCCGAACTCGCGCAGGACGCCGCGCGCGGGCGCCATCTGCGCGTCGCTGAGCTCGAGGAGATCGCGCGCGCGGTCGAGCACGCGGCGCCCCGCCGAGTGCAGGATCCAGTGGCGCACGTCGGCCTGCTTCAATCCCTGCGTCTCCATGAGCGCGCGCGCCATCTCGCCCATCATGGTGGCGCCGATGCGGCGCACGTCCTTGGACAGCACCACGCGCGGCCGCCCCCCGGGATACTCGAAGCCCATGGCGGGCAGGTGCTCGGAGCGAAAGATGGTGCGGTGGGCCACGACGGCGGGGCCGGCGCCGTCCGCCGACAGCGCGAGCGCGCCCGCGCCGTCCGCGAAGATGGCGTGCGCCACCGCGCTCTCGAGCCGGTCGTCGAGCGTGTACGCGCACGAGCACAGCTCCACGGAGACGACCAGCGCGCGGTGGCCGGGAAAGGCGCTCACGTGGTTCCACGCCTGCTGCAGCGCCACCATGGCGGAGGCGCAGCCGGTGTCGCCCACGTGCGCGCGCTGGATCTCACCCTTGCCGCCGAGACGCGCGATCAGATGCGCGTCCAGGCTCGGCGTCATGCGCCCGGTGCAGGTGGTGGTGACGAGGAAATCGAGGTCGCGCGGCTCCCAGCCCGCGCGCGCGAGCGCCGCCCGCGCCGCCGCCTCGCCCAGCTCGACG
>CAYQQT010000615.1:0-2753 GCA_964419375.1 uncultured bacterium | reverse complement strand
GGCAGGCGACGGGGCGCAGCGGCCGCCGCGGCGAGCGCAGCCCCGTGGAGGCGGAGCCGGGACGGCTCGCCCTCATCCGCCGCAAGGGCGCGCCGAGCCTCGCCATGATCCTGGGCGTGCACAACATACGCGGCCATCGGACGCTCATCGACGCGCTGCTGCCGCACGGCGCGGTGGTGCGGCTCAAGGGCGGGCTCATCAAGCGCGTCTTCTGGGCGACGCCGCCCCTGCACGTGCCCCGCGACGCTGGCGACGGGCGCTCCGTCGGCCATCTCGCCGAGCACCTCGCCACGCTCTCGGTGGCCGACCTCATCGACCACGAGCGGCAGCAGGGGCCGGAAGCGGTGTTGGGCGCCATCGAATGTCACCGCTGCCCGTGGAACTCGACCACGCCGTGCGATCGCGCGTGGCGCGACGTCGAGAAGCTCACCGAGCGCCTGGACCAGCGGCGCGCCGCCCTCGACGCCTTCAAGAACGCCTACTGGGAAGAGTTCCTGCGCATCGTCGAGGTCCTCGAGCAGTTCGGCGCCGTGCGCGACGGGCTCCTTTCGCCGAAGGGGCGCGTGGTGGCGGGCCTCCGGCACGACAACGAGCTGTTCCTGGCGGAGACGGTCTTTCGCGGGATCTTCGACGACTGCACGCTCGCGGAAACGGCGGCGGTGTGCTCGGCGCTCCTGGAGGAGTCGCGCTCGGGAGAGCCTGCGATCTCGAAGGCCTTCCTCAAGAAGCGGCCGAAGCTCAAGCGCAAGATCGAGCACATGGCCACCATCGCGGATGCCGTGTGGCAGGCGCAGCGCGCGCGCCACATCGCGCTGCCGCTCAGCGTGCATCCCGGCTTCATGCCCTCCGTGTTCCGGTGGGCTTCCGGCGACGACGACTGGGCGGGCGTGGTGGAGGAATCCTTCGGCGGTCACGAGGGCGATCTCATCCGCGCCCTGCGCCGGCTCATCGACCTCCTCCGCCAGCTTGCCGAGGGCGAGGAAGTGCCGGCGGCGACCGCGCGGCTGCTCGCCCAGGCCGCGCGCGTGATCGACCGCGGCATCGTGTTCGAAAGCGCGCTCATCTGATCCATCGCCGCTCTGCTATGCTGGGCCGATGATGCGACGTGCCGTCCTCCTCGCCGCTCTCGTGTCGCTGCTGTCCGCCTGCCTCACCTTACGAGCCCCCGTGGAGCAGCGCACCACCCAGGGACCGACGGCGGAGACGTTCTGGACGGCGACGATGCTGCTCCAGAACGGCCGCGCGCCCACCTTCGAGGAAAAGCGGCACTGGGAGGACGACATCGATGCGCGCATCGCCGCCTATCTGCGCACGCACGAGGAGGCCGCCAACGCCCTCACGCTGTCCTCGTTCCGGTTCCACCGGCAGGTGGTGGTGGGCATGGACAAGGAGCAGGTGAAGATCCTGCTCGGCGAGCCGGCGCGCTCGAGCACGGACGCGGCGGAGATGCGCAACGTGGCGCGCGGCTACTGGCCGTCCATGCGCGGCAAGGCGACCGAAGTGCTCGTCTATCCCCTCGGCTGGGCGTTCTTCTTCGAAGGCTCGAAGCTCATCGACATCACCCAGTACGTATCCGGCAGCTGACCTTTCCCCCGGAGGCGCCATGATCCGCTCGCGCGTGCTCGTGACCAAGCAAACCCCACTCGCGCGGCGCGGGATGACCGCCGCCGAGCACCCGCACGGCGCGCGCGTGGGCGCCGAAATCCTAAAGGCCGGCGGTAACGCCGTGGACGCCGCCGTCGCCACCGCCTTCGCGATGACGGTGGTCGAGCCCTTCATGAGCACGCTCGCCGGCTCCGGCACCATGCTCGTGCACCTGGCCAAGCAGCGCGAGACGCTCTGCATCGACTTCAACGCCACCGCGCCGCTGCGCGCGCACGACGGCATGTACTGCGTGATCGGCGGCGTGTCGACGGCGCTCTTTCCGTGGGCGCGCGTGGAGGACGAGGCCAACGTGTTCGGCTACCGCTCGGTGGCCGTACCCGGCTCGGTGGCCGGCCTCACGCTCGCGCTCGAGCGCTACGGCACGATGACCCTCGCCGACGTCATGCGGCCGGCCATCGAGCTGGCGCGCGAGGGGTTCGAGCCCGACTGGTACCTGGCGCTGCACCACGCGAAGTTCATCGAGGAGCTCATGGCGTTCCCGGAGACGGCGCGCGTCTACCTGCGCAACGGCCACTCCGTGTACCGGCCGCCCTCGATGCAGCCCGGCGACCACGTGCGCTATCCCGACCTCGCGGACAGCCTCGCCCTCATCGCCCGTGACGGCGCGTCGGCGTTCTACCGCGGCGCCATCGCGCGCGCGCTCTGCGACGACATGGCGGCGCACGGCGGGATCATCACGCGCGAGGATCTCGCCGCCTACGAGCCGCAGGTGCGGCCGGCGCTCATGGGGCAGTACCGCGGGCTCGAGCTCGCCTTCTCGCCGGGAGCGACAGGAGGCGTGACGGCGCTCGAGACGCTGAACATCCTCGAGCAGTTCGCCGCCGCACGCGTGGGCTTCGACAGCGGCGAGGGACTGCACCTGCGCGCCTCCGCCATCGGGCGCGCCTTCGCCGACCGCTTCGAGCACCTCGGCGATCCGTCGTTCGTGAAGGCTCCGTGGGACGAGCTCGTCTCCAAAGCGTACGCGCGGGACGTGGCGGCGCAGATCCGCGGCGGCAAGCGGCGGCGGGATCGAGGCGCGTCCCGGGTTCTCCGGGACGCGGCCGAGCGTCGAGGGGCTTGGGGGGCCGTCGCGGCCCCCCATGTAA
>CAYQQT010000614.1:0-2772 GCA_964419375.1 uncultured bacterium | reverse complement strand
CGGGCGGACGCGGCGCCGGCCGGCGCGACGGTGACGAGACCGAGCGCGGGGGCGGAGATCATGCGAGCCTCCCTCGATCGGCGCCGGGGCCGGAATAGACGGTGTGCCTGAGCATCGCTACTCCCTGCGCAGGACCGGGAGCGGCTTCTGCCCCAGGAGTCGGAACGTCGCGAGAAAGCCGATGGCGACCGCCATGGCCACCGTGAGCACGACGCCCGCCATCATCGCCGCGGGCTCGAACGTCCACGGCGCGTCGAGCAGGAAGTGGACGACCACCCACGCCAGCGCCACCGCCAGCAGCGTACCGCCCACGCCCGCGGTGACCCCGAGGCAGGCGTACTCGACGGCGAAGGCGCGGGCCACCGCGCCGCGAGTGGCGCCGAGGGTGCGCAGCACCACGGACTCGTAGAGGCGCTGGTAGCGGGTGGCGGCGAGCGCGCCCGCCATGACGACGACCCCCGTGGCGACCGTGAACACGGCGATGAGCCGCACCGCGAGCGCGATCTCCCCGAGCACGGCCGACACGCGCTCGAGGATGTCGCGCACGGGCACCGCGGTGACGTTGGGAAAGGCCGCCACCACCGCGTTCTGCAGGGCCGCCTCCGCGGTGGCGGGCACGCGCGCGGTGGCAACGTACGTGGAGGGAGCACCCGCGAGCGCGCCCGGCGAGAAGATGACGAAGAAGTTCATGGTCATGCTCTGCCAGTCGACTTTTCTCAGACTCGTGATCTCCGCCTCGATGGGCACGCCCTGCACGTCGAACGTGAGCCGGGAGCCGACGTCGACGCCCAGGCGCCTGGCCGCCACGTCCTCCACCGAGATCAAGGCACGCGCGGCGGCCTCCTCCCGCGTCCACCAGCGCCCGCGCGTAATGGAATTGCCCGGCGGCGGCTCGTCGGCGTAGGTGAGCACGTACTCGCGCGTGAAATAGAAAGCCCGCTCCTGGCCGGCGTCGTCGCGGTTGCCGTCCACCATCTCGCGCGTGACCGGCGCGCCGTCGATGGCGGCCAGGCGCGAGCGCACGATGGGGACGAGCGCCGGCGGCGAGGCGCCCGCCTCGAGCACGGTGCGCGTGAACGCCTCACGCTGGTCGGCCTGGACGTCCACGAAGAAGAAGGAGGGAGCCTCCTTGCGCTGCTCGTGGTCGATCTGATGGCCGATGTTGCGCTCGAGGAGCGCCACCGCCACCAGCAGCATCACGCCCGCGCCCAGCGCCACGATGACCCGCGCGGGTTGTCCACCCGGCCGGCGCAGGCTCGACACGCCCTGCCGCCAGGCCGGCCACGGCAGGCGCGGCACGCGGCGCGCGGCGATCACGAGGGCCCATGAGAGCGCCACCAGCACGCCGAGGGCGGCTACGGAGGCGCCGAGGAAGATGGAGCCGACCTTGAGCGAGCCCGCCTGCCAGACGGAGAGCGCGACGAGGCCGAGCGCGATGGGTATCGCCGCCAGCCACGGCCGGCGCGGGGGCGGGCCGGCGTCCACGTCGCGGCGCAGCAGGAGCGACGGCGGCACCGCGCGCACCTGCAGCAGGGGCCAGAGCGCGCAGAGCAGGCTCACGAGCACGCCCATGAGGATCCCGCGCGCAACCGTCCACGGCTCGGGACCGGCGTCGAGCGCGAAGGGCACCATCCCCGACAGGAACCCGATGAGGATCGGCTGCATGAGCACGCCGAGGCCGGCCCCCACCACGCTGCCGGCGAGGCCGAGGGCCAGCGTCTGCACGGTGTACGTGGCCACGAGCGTGCGCGAGCCCGCGCCCAGCGCCTTGAGGATGGCGATCGTCGAGAGCTGACGGCGCAGGAACGTCGACACCGACGACGCCACGCCGATGCCGCCCACGAGGAGGCTGGCGAGGCCGACGAGACCGAGGTACGTCGTGAGCTCCGAGAAGAAGCGGCGCAGTCCGGGCTGCGCCTCGTCGAACGACGACACGCGCACGCCGGGATCGGCGAGCGCGCGCGCCAGCTCTTCGCGCGCCTCCCCGGGCGCCAGCGTCTCCGGCAGGCGCACCAGCGTGCGATAGCGCACGCGGCTGCCGAAGCGCACGAGGCCCGTCGCCTTCAGCGCCTGGGCGCCGATCATCACGCGGGGCCCGAGCGCGATCAGGCTCGCGGAGCGATCGGGCTCGCGCTCCACCACGCCCGCGATGGTGAGCACGGCGTCGCCCACCGCGATGCGGCCGCCCACGCGCACGCCGAGACGGTCGAGCAGCTCACGCTGGACGAGCGCGCCCTCGCCGTCGGCGAGGGCGGCGGCCGCTCCCGCGGGCGCGGTGCGAAGCTCCCCGTACAGCGGGTAGCCCGCGTCGACCACCTTCAGCTCGACGAGGAGCGAATCCCCGCGCGCCGGATCGCGCGCCATGCCCACCAGCTCGCGGATGGAGGTGACGGTGCCCCCTGCCTGCCGCAGCCGCGCGAGCGGCGCCTCCGCTTGCGGCGGCAACGGGCGCGCGGCGCGCAGCTCGACGTCGCCACCGAGGAGCGACTTCGCCTCCCGCCCCAGAGCGCGCTCGACGTTGGCGGCGAACGTCCCCACGGACACGAGCGCGCCCACGCCGAGCGCCACGCAGGTGAAGAAGGCGAGAAAGTGCCGCCACGCGCCGCGCGCCTGGCGCCACGCCATGCGCAGGGGGAAGCCGGTCACGAGACGGCGGTGGGCTGCCGCTCGCGCACGATGCGGCCGTCGCGCAGGGCGATCACGCGGTGGGCGCGCTGCGCGAGCGCGGCGTCGTGCGTGACGAGCAGCAGCGTGGAGCCATGCTCGCGGTTG
>CAYQQT010000613.1:0-2776 GCA_964419375.1 uncultured bacterium | reverse complement strand
CCCGCCGGCTGCGCCTCGGCGGCGAGCGGTACTGTGAGCAGCAGAAGGGTCAGGAGGGTGGTGAGCCTAGCAATGGTTGGTTTCACGAGCATTCCTCCACGGAGGCCGCCAATGGTCCGCCCAACGACGCGCGGCTGAGCGGCCGGCGCTGGAGGCCGCGACGTCCACACGCGCACTCACGCCGGGCCGCTCAAGCCGCTTGTTGGACGGGGATCATAGCCCGGCCACGCTCACTGGATGACACGATCCGCCCGTAGCAATAGAGTCTGGGGAAGCGTCAAGCCAAGCCCGTTCGCGGTCTTGACGTTCACTACGAACTCGAACTTCGTGGGCTGTTCGATTGGCAGATCGGCCGCCTTGGCGCCCTTGAGAATCTTATCGACGTAGCCTGCGGTCCGCCGATACAGGTCGATCCTGTCTGGCCCGTAGGACATCAGCCCTCCATCGTCCACGAACTCACTGTACCCGTACATCGCCGGGAGGCGCCGCTGCGCCGCGAGCGCGACGATGAGCTTTCGGTGGCTCCAGAGCACGGGATCATCGAACACGATCAGCGCAGTAGCGGCTGCCCCAGGACTGGCATGGAATGCCTGCTGGATCTCGTCGGAATTTCTCGCCTCCAGCGACTGAAGCTGGGTTCCCAACCTCTGTGCGGCGGCCCGTGTTTCCTCTAGAAAGACGACATGACTGAGATTCTGGGGATTCGTGAGCACCGCCACGCGCGGGACGTCACGTAGGACCTCGGCGAGCAGTTGGAGCCGCTTGCCGCTCAGCTCCGGCGTCAAGAGGCTGAGGCCTGTCACGTTCCCGCCAGGCCGGGCCAAAGTGGTGACCAGGCCCGCCCTCACGGGCTCGGCCACGGCGACGATGACGATGGGGATCGAGTTGGTAGCGGCCTTCGCGGCGCGGCTGCCTGGGGTGGCTGCTGAAACGATGAGGTCCACCTTCAGCCGTACCAGTTCCGCTGCGAGTTCGGGGAGTCGGTCGTGATGTCCATCGGCCCACCGTGGCTCGAGGACAACGTTGCGGCCTTCGACGTAACCGAGCTCGCGCAGCCCTTGACGGCACGCTTCCCAAAGGTGCCGTCCAGACGCTGGTGTGAACGAAAAGAGATATCCGACGCGTGGAACTCTCGGGGGCTGTTGCGCCACGACGCGGACGGGGACTGCCAACAAACTCATCCAGATTGCGGTGAGAAACGCCCGCCGCCCGATCATTCCAGCACCTGATGGATATCGACCAAGGACATCAGAGGATGACATTCTGCCCACGACAAGCATCGGTGCCTGCTCTGCAAGTGACGATGGCCATGGGCAACCGAAGAGATCGTCTCCTCCGTCCAACTAGTATTCGACAGACCGGCCGAGTACCCCGCATTGCGCAGGCCCGGTCGGCCCATTCCGGCGGAGCCGCACGTGTCATCGAAGCCCGAACGTTCCGACACTCTGGCGCTTCTTCGCCCTCGCGCTTCGCGACGCGATCCGACTAGGCCGCGTGGCGCCGTCGGCCTAGTCCAGCGCCGGGTGTCGACGAACTGATACGTCACGCGTCGCTCACGGTCCGAACATCCGATCGGCTGGGCTTCGGACCGCCGCGGGGCCGCGATTGAGGACGTGCGTGTAGATCATCGTCGTGCTCACGTCACGATGGCCGAGGAGTTCCTGCACCGTTCGGATGTCATGACCGTCCTCCAGGAGATGGGTCGCGAAGGAGTGGCGGAGCGTATGCGGGCCGGCCTGTTTCGCGATCCCAGCGCGTCTTACGGCATCCTTGACGGCGCGCTGCACGACGGATTCGTGCAGGTGATGGCGCCGTCGCTCGCCGGTCTCCCGGTCCACGTACGTCCGCGTCGCGGGGAACACCCACTGCCACGCCCACTCGCGAGAGGCGTTGGGATACTTCCGTGCGATCGCGGTCGGAAGCTCGACCCAGCCGGCGCCCGTGGCGGGGTCACGCGAGTGCTGCTCGCGCATGCGGACGACGTGCCCGGCAAGATCGTCCCTGACGGCGGCCGGGAGCATCGTCACACGGTCCTTGTCGCCTTTCCCCGCACGCACCACGATCTGGCTCGCCTCGAAGTCCACGTCCTGCACGCGGAGCCGGCAGCACTCCAACAGTCGCAGCCCAGCGCCGTAGAGCAGATAGGCCATCAACCGCGTGGGGCCGGTCAGGCGCTGAAGGACCGCGCGCACCTCGTCCCGGGTCAGGACGACCGGCAGTCGTTCGGGTCGCCGCGCCCGCACCAGGTCGTCCATCCAAGGAACGTCGATGTCCAGCACTGCCCGGTACAGGAACAGCAGCGCGCTCAGCGCCTGGTTCTGGGTGGAGGCGGCCACCTTGCGATCGACCACGAGCGACGTCAGGAAGCGAGAGATCTCAGGTGCCCCCATCTCCGCGGGGTGGCGTTTGCCGTGGAAGAAGATGTACCGGCGGATCCACGCGACGTATGCCTCTTCCGTACGGCGACTGTAGTGACGCGTGCGGACGGCGCCGCGGACGCGGTCGAGAAGGCGAGGCTTGGGCGCGCCGTTGGGGTCGCGCTCGCGGACGCACGCGACGCGGTGAGCGAATGAGGTCGGATACATGGATCGCGTGAGCGTGAGTGGCGCTGCCATCTTGCCTCCCGCGCGCTGCTGGCGGGAACTATAGCGTCGCGCGTGACGAACGGCAAACACCGCCGTCTCTGATGCGACCTCGCCGCTACGGTACGTCGCTAACCGACTTCCTTCCGCAGGCGCACGTGCAGCGCGGCGAGCGCGTCGATCATGGCGTCGAC
>CAYQQT010000612.1:0-2781 GCA_964419375.1 uncultured bacterium | reverse complement strand
CATCGCGCTCGCGCTCGCCGCCGAGGGGTTCTCGGTGGCGGTGGCCGCCCGCACCACCGCGCAGGTGTCGGCGACGGCGGAAGCGGCACGGGCGCTCGGGGTCAAAGCGCTCGGCGTCGCCCTCGACGTCACGCGGCCCGATTCGGTGACGCAGGCGGTGCGCCATGTGACGGCCACCCTCGGCCCCGTGGACGTGCTCGTCAACAACGCCGGCATCGCGGAGTCGGCGCCCTTCGCGAAGACCGATCCTGAGTTCTGGGACCGCCACCTGCGCGTGAACGTGACCGGCCCCTACCTGCTCACGCGCGAGATCCTGCCCGCGATGCTCGAGCACCACTGGGGGCGCGTCATCAACATCGCCTCCCTCGCCGGCCTCTTCGGATCGCCCTACGTCACCGCGTACACCGCCTCCAAGCACGCGCTCGTCGGCTTCACGCGCGCGCTCGCAATGGAAGTGGGGGGCAAGGGTGTCACCGTGAACGCGATCTGTCCCGGCTACGTGGCCACGGACATGGTGTGGAACGGCGCGCGCAACATCGCCGCCAAGACCGGGCGCTCCTTCGACGAAGCGGTGGCCGCCCTGGCCGCCGTCAACCCGGGGGGCCGACTCATCGATCCCGCCGAGGTGGCCGCGGCGGCGGTGCGGCTCGTCAAGGACGACGTCACCAACGGGGACACGATCGTCCTCGACGGGAGCACGCCATGACGCGGCACATCGAGCCCGTCAATCCCCCCGCGCTGCCGCGGCCGGCGGGCTTCTCGTACGGCTACGAGGTGAAGAGCGGCCGCCTGCTCTTCATCGCGGGGCTGGTGGCGCGCGACGCGCAGAACACCGTGGTGGGCGCCGGCGATCTGCCCGCACAGTTCCGCCAGGTGTGCGAGAACTGGAAGACGGTCCTCACCGCCGCCGGCGCCTCCTTCACCGACGTGGTGAAGCTCACGATCTACGTGGTGGACGTGGACGATTACAAGAAGCACACGCGGGCCATCGGTGCCGTGTACCGCGAGTACTTCGGCAAGCATTTCCCGGCCATGACGCTCGTGGGCGCGCGCGACCTCTACGACCGGGCGGACGGCTGCATGATCGAGATCGAAGGCGTGGCCGTGATCGCATGATCCCGGTTGAGGAGCACGTCAAGCGCGAGCTCGCGCCCTACAAGTACCCGCGCGCCGTCGAGTTCGTCGAGCGGCTGCCGCGCACGGAGACCGGCAAGATCCAGCGCTACGTCCTGCGCGCGGACAAGGGCGCCGCATGAGCGCCGTCACCGACACCCCGCGCATGAAGCACACGCTGCCGCCCGCGCGCTGGCCCACGCGCGAGGAAGCGGCGCGGGCGCGCTGGTTCTCGCCCGTCCGCATCGGCGCCCTCGTCGCCGAGCAGCGCACGTGGGTGCCCGCCATGGTGCCGTGGCGCGCCACCGACGACGGCCTCGTCACCCCCGAGGTCGTGGAGTGGTACGGGCGCTTCGCGCAAGGGCGCCCCGGCGTCCTCGTCGTGGAGGCCACCGGCATCCGCGACATCCCGAGCGGCCCCCTGCTCCGCATCGGAGACGACCGCTTCCTCCCCGGCCTGCGCCGGCTCGTGGACGAGGTTCGCCGGCGCAGCGAAGGGCAGACGCGCCTGTTCATCCAGCTCATCGACTTTCTCGCCCTGCGGCGCCGGCCCGAGCCCGAGAAGTTCTTCCTCCGCCACCTCGAGATCGACCCCGCCCTGCGGCGGCGCCTGGTGGACGCCGCCGGTGACGAGATGTGGCTGGATGCCACCGACACGGAGGTACGCGAGCATCTGCTCGCATCCGTCACCGACGACCGCCCCTTCGTGGAGCTGGTGCTGAGCCCGCGCCAGCTCGAAGCGCTGGACTTCGGCTATCGCGAGCGCGTGGGGGACACGGACCTGCCCCACGTCCGCGACCTGCCGCGGGTGCTGCCCGGCCTCTGCGCCGATGCCGCGCACCGCGCGCGCACCGCCGGCTTCGACGGCGTCGAGCTGCACTACGCGCACGCCTACACCATGGCCTCGTTCCTGTCACGACTGAACGTGCGGGACGACGGCTACGGCGGCCCGCGCGAGCATCGCATCCGCCTGCCACTCGAAGTGCTGGCGGCGGTGCGCGCGCGCGTCGGTGACGGCTACGTGGTGGGCGTGCGCTTCCTCGGCGACGAGGTCGTGCGCGGGGGCAGCGACCTCGACGACGCCGTGTGGTTCGGCGAGCGCCTCGCCGCCGGCGGCGCCGACTATCTCTCGGTGTCCAAGGGCGGGCGCTTCGAGGACGCCAAGCAGCCCCGCGTGGGCGAGGCCGTCTATCCGTACACCGGCAAGTCCGGCTACGAGTGCATGCCCACCGTCATCTCCGACGCGCGCGGGCCCTTCGGGCGCAACGTGCCGCTCGCGGCCACCATCCGCTCCGCCGTGCGCAGCGCGGGCCTCGACACGCCCATCGTCACCAGCGGCGGCATCATGTCCTTCGAGCAGGCGGAGAGCATCCTCGAGCGCGGCGAAGCCGACATCGTCGCCGCCGCCCGCCAAAGCCTGGCGGACCCCGACTGGTTCCGGAAGATTCACCTCGGCTACGGCCATCTCGTACGACGCTGCGAGTTCACGAACTACTGCGAGGGGCTGGACCAGCACCACAAGCAGGTCACGTGCAAGCTGTGGGACCGCGATTTCGACCGCGCGGATCCCACCATCCCGATTGCCTCCGACGGGCGGCGTCGTCTCAGCCCGCCCTCCTGGACCCCGCCGCCCGCGTGAGCGACCCCGCCGCTCGGCGCGACACGTCC
>CAYQQT010000611.1:0-2784 GCA_964419375.1 uncultured bacterium | reverse complement strand
GCGCCGCCGCGAGGCCGACCTGCTCGGCCGATTGGGCTGTCAGGTTGGACCACGCGAGGCGGTTGAAGCCGGCAGGCAGGCGCACGGCGGACGTCGAGGTGGTCATGGTGGGTATACGGCGCGCGGCGAAGAAAGGGTGGAAGGATCAGGCGTTGACCGCCACGCCGCGGGCGAGTAGGGTGTCCGCCACGTCCCCGGTCGAGGCGAGAACTTCAGCCAAGGAGTGAACGATGAAAGCCGCGGTCCTGTACAAGCCGAACATGCGACTCGATGTGGTGGAGGTCGAGCAGCAGGGACCGCAAGCCGGTGAGGCGCGCGTGCGCGTGAAGGCCGCCGGCGTGTGCCACAGCGACTGGCACATCATGAACGGCGACTGGCCCTTGCCGCTGCCGATGGTCCTCGGCCATGAGGCCGCGGGCATCGTGGAGACGGTCGGCGCCGGCGTGACCAACGTCAAGCCCGGCGATCACGTCATCTTCTCGTTCCGGCCGCATTGCGGGCGCTGCCTCTACTGCTCGATCGGCCGCTCGGTCCTCTGCGACGGCCACAACGACACCGCGCGGTGGGTGATGTTCGACGGCACCCACCGCATGAGCCGCGAGGGCCAGGCCATCAACCAGATGGCCCGCATCGGCACGTTCGCCGAGCAGGTCGTGTGCCCGGCCGAGCACCTGGTGCCCATCCGCAAGGAGATGCCGTGGCCGCAGGCCGCGCTGATCGGCTGCTGCGTGCCGACCGGCGTGGGCGCCGTCACCCGCTGCGCCAACGTGGAGGCGGGCTCCACCGTGGTCATCATCGGCTGCGGCGGCGTGGGCCTGAACGTGGTGCAGGGGGCGCGCCTGGCGGGCGCGCAGATGATCGTCGCGTGCGACCTGCTGGACTCCAAGCTGGAGTTCGCCAAACAGTTCGGCGCCACCCACACCGTCAACGGGTCGAAGACCAACATCGTGGAATACGCGCGCAGCCTCACGGGCGGCCGCGGCGTGGACTACGCCTTCGACGCCATCGGCGGCGAGGCCACCACACTCCAGATCCTCGACGCCATCCGCCCCGGCGGCACCGCCGTCATCGTCGGCATGGCCGCCATGAACGTCAGAGCCCCGATCACCCCTTACATGATGGCGCTGCAAGAGAAGTGCATCAAAGGCACGATGTACGGCTCCGTGCGCCCGAACCTCGACTTCCCCTGGCTCGTCGACATGTACCTCGATGGCCGACTCAAAGTCGACGAGCTCGTCAGCCGCACCTACAAGCTGGAAGAAATCAACGACGGCTTCGCCGCCCTGCGGTCAGGGCAAGTCGCGCGCGGCGTCGTCGTCTTCGACTGATCGTTCGCGTCAGACGCGTTCGGCGGGCGCCGGTCGGGCTTCGGGGTCCCCGGACCACGTGAATGGTGGCCGACTTGGGCCGGGGGCGGCTGGGCTCCATCGACGCGCCGACGTGCGGTCCTAGTTGAGAGGGAAACGGGTCCTGGGACCCCGAAGCCCGACCGGCGCCCGCCGAACGCGGCGTGGGCGGATCGACTTCGAGTTTTCTTAGCGCGCGCTTTACGGCCGCGTGTTGGCCAGTTCTTTTAACGCGTTGAGGATTGCTCCCTCGGGCTGGGCCAACTCTTCGAGGATTGAGAAGTGATCGTGCTTTGGGATGGGGAGGTAGCGGCCGCGGAGGCCGCGTTGCTTCCAGGCGGCGGCGTACTCTTCGGATTGGCGGATGAGCTCGGGCAGCTCGCCGAGCCCGGCGGTGACGACGAGCGGTCCCGCCTCTGCCGGCAGGTGGCGCATCGGGCTGTTGCGCGCGGCCTCCGCGGCATCGAGGCCGAGCTTGTCGTTGAGGTAATTGAGGCGGATGGGCTCGAGGTCGTAGATGCCGCTGATGGCGACGCCGCCCGCCACGCGGGGGTCGTCCATCGCCATCGCGGTGAGGTGCCCGCCCGCGGAGTGGCCGCTGACGAACACGCGGCCGGGATCGCCGCCGTGCTCCTTGGCGTGCGAGATCACCCACGCCACCGCCGCCCGCACCTCCGCCACGATCTGGTCGAGCCGAGCCGCCGGCGCCAGCGTGTACTCCATCAGCGCGAGGTTGAAGCCCGCCGCCAGCAGCCCTTCGCCCACGAAGGCGTACGGCTCCTTGTCGTTCATCTGCCAGTAGCCGCCGTGGATGTAGACGAGCGTGGGCGCGCCCGGCGTCCCGCAGGCAAACATGTCCACCCGCTGCCGCGCGCCGTCGCCGTACGGCTGGTTGAGCCGCGCGGGGCGCGCCTTGCGGAGCGCCTCGCTGCGCGCCACCCAGCCCGCCACGTACTGATCGCGCCTGGCGTTGCCGACGGCGGCGGTGTTGTTGTACGCGGCATCCAGCGCGGCACGATCCATTCCACGGTAGAGCATCGGGAGCCTCTCAGACGGCGGAGCGGGCGACCGCGCCCGTCAGCCCGGTCTTGGTGTACTTCACGTCGCGATACTCGCCCGACAGGACCGGCGGGTGCTTGGCCGGTCCTTGCGAGGGCAGGCACGCGATGAGCGCGTCGTAGTTCGGATGGTTGAAGAACGCGATGGACAGGCGCGCGGCGCTCGGCCCCTCGCCCGCGGGCGGGTTCACGACGCGGTGCATGTTCGACAGCCACCGGTCGTTCGTCCAGCGCATGAGCAGGTCGCCGATGTTCACCACGAAGGTGGTGGGCGACGTCGCCACGTCGATCCACCGGTCACTGCGTGTCCGTACCTGTAATCCGCCCGGCACGTCCTCGCCGCTCAGGATGGTGAAGCCGCCGTAGTCCGTGTGAGGGCT
>CAYQQT010000610.1:0-2789 GCA_964419375.1 uncultured bacterium | reverse complement strand
CGCGTGCTCGGACGCGATGCGCTCGCCGTCGCCGCGCAGGTCACGGCGGATGGCGTCGGCGATCTGCAGGTAGCGCGGGACTCCCGGACGATAGTTCACGCGGCGGGCCTCCGGGGTGTGGGTGATGTCAGGATGTCTAGACATCTACCACCGGAACACGCGCCGCGCAATCGAAGGGGACGAGGACGGCGCGGCGAGGTCGCCGCGCCGTCCGTCGCGCGCCGGAGGTTACTTCTTCTCCGGGCTCGTGCCCTGGTCCTTCTTCTGCTCGTTCGTGCTCGGGCTCGCCGAAGGCGGGCTCTTGTCCACCGCGTTGATGGCGGAGGCAACGGACTTCCCCTCGCGGTCCGTGTAGTTGACGTTCACCCCGTCACCGGCGACGAGGTCCTTGGCCATCACGTCCTTACCAGCCTTCTTGATCTGAGTCTTGTCGTTGATGCTGAACGTCCGCTCGACATCCTTGCCCTTGTCGTCCTTGCCGACGACGACGACGCTGTCGGCCGTGGCCGACTTCACGGTGCCGTTGGCGGTCTTCTCGGCGGGCTTGGTGGCGGCGGGAGCGGCCTTTTTCTCGGCCGGCGGCGTCTGGGCGGCCACGAAGGCCGTCGTTCCAACAACAAAGGCGAGCGCGGCGAACAAGGCAGTCAGTCTCTTCAAGGCACGTACCTCCGGTTAGGGGTTGTGAGTTCGCGGGTCAGAGCCGTCGGCGTGGCGGCGTCGGTCCCGGTGGAAGATGTGCGTCATCCCAAAGTAGAACCCCCACGAGCCGACGGCTCCGGCTCCGGGAAGGGGGATGCACGCTGGATGCCAGCGGGCGGCGCGCGATTGCAAACTTCGCAATGCACGTGCGGGCGCCAGCATGAGGCTCACTGCACCGCGTGCATGAGCTCACGGGCGATGACGGTGCGCTGAATCTGGTTCGTGCCTTTGTAGATCTGCGTGATCTTCGCGTCGCGCATGAAGCGCTCCACCGGGTACTCGCGCGTGTAGCCGTAGCCGCCGAAGACCTGCACGGCGTCCGTGGCCACCTTCATGGCGGCATCTTCACGAAGAAGTAGTGGCGCGGGCGCTCGCGCTCGCGGCCGTCCTCCTCGCCGCCGCCCCCGCGTGGGGCGAGGAGCGCCCCGGCTTCGCCGGGGCGCTGCCGAGCGCGGGGGGCTTGGGGGGCCCTTCGAGGCCCCCCATCAAGGTGATCACCACCACCACCGATCTCAAGGCGCTCGTGCAAGCCGTGGGCGGCGACGCCGGCGACGTGGAGAGCCTGGCCCCGCCCCTGCAAGATCCGCACACGGTGGACGTGAAGCCGGGGCAGCTCGCGCGGCTCAAGACGGCCGCGCTCCTCGTCCGCATCGGGCTCGACCACGAGCCCTGGCTGCCGCGCGCGCTTCGCACCCTCGGCGACGAGCGCTTCGCGCCCGGCAGCCCGCACTACCTCGACACCTCCCGCCGCGTGCGCGTGCTGCAGGCGGAGGCGCCGCGCGTGCGTGAGGGCGGCGGCGCCGGCCACGTCCACGGCTATGGCAACACGCACTACTGGCTCGATCCCGAGAACGGGCGCGCGATGACCGCCGCCATCGCGGAGGCGCTCACCCGCCTCGCTCCCGCCCACGCCGCGCGCTTCGAGGCCCAGCGGCAGCGCTTCCTCTCCGCCCTCGACGCCGGTCTCGCGCGATGGTCGGCGGCGCTCGCGCCGTACCGGGGCGCGCGCGTGGTCGTCGTGCACGACACGTGGCCGTACTTCGCGGCGCGCTTCGGCCTCGTGGTGGCGGCGGCGGTGGAGCCGACGCCGGGGGTGCCACCGTCTCCTGCGTATCTCGCCGACCTCGCGCAGCGGATGCGCGCGGGCGGCGTACGGGTGATCGTCGCCGAGCCCTCGTCCAACGCGGCCGTCGTCAACAGCCTCGCCGCCCGCGTCACCGGTCGCGCGGTCACGCTCGTGCCGTCGGTGGGGGGCGATCCCGCCGCCGCCGACTACGTCGCCCTCTTCGACCTCAACGTGCGCCGGCTCGCGGAGGCGCTGCGGTGATGGAGCTGCTGTGGCTGCCCTTCCTCGCCTGCCTCGTCCTCACCGCCATCCACGTCTACCTCGGCCTCCACGTGCTCGCGCGCGGCGTGATCTTCGTGGACCTCGCCCTCGCGCAGGTGGCCGCCCTCGGGATCACGATCGCCTTCCTCGCCGGCCATCCCGTCGCCAGCCCCGCCGCCTACTGGTACGCGCTCGTGTTCGCGGTGGCGGGCGGGCTGCTCTTCGCACTCACGCGCGTGCGCCGCGCGCCCATCCCGCAGGAGGCGATCATCGGCATCGTGTACGCGGTCTCGGCGGCGATGGCCGTGCTCGTGGTCGATCGCGCGCCCCAGGGCAGCGAGCACATCAAGCAGCTCCTCGTGGGCAGCATCCTCACTGTGGACGCCGCCGACGTGGGGCGGCTCGCCGCCCTCTACGCGCTCGTGGGCGCCCTGCACTGGGTCATCCGCCGCCCCCTGCTGCGTCTGTCCTTCGCCGACGACGGCGGCGCCGCGCCCTGGTGGGACGCGCTCTTCTACGCGACCTTTGCCGTCGTCGTCACCAGCTCGGTGCGGGTGGCCGGCGTCCTCCTCGTCTTCGCGTACCTCGTCGTTCCCGCCGCCGTGGGCGCGCTCCTCACGCGCTCGATCGGGGGCCGCCTCGCCATCGGCTGGAGCGTGGGCGCCGTGGTGAGCGCCGCCGGGCTCGGCGCCTCCTACCTCTGGGACCTGCCCACCGGCGCCGCCATCGTGACCGCCTTCGGCGCCGCCATCGCGCTGGTGGC
>CAYQQT010000609.1:0-2798 GCA_964419375.1 uncultured bacterium | reverse complement strand
GCGGCTACAGGTCGTGGAGCGGGAAGATGGTGCGCTGGACGGCGTCCACCTGGCGGTCGGCGTACTCGCGCACGGCGGTGGCGATCTCGTCCGGCAGCGGCGGGGCGGGCGCGTCCCACAAGAGCGACGACCGGAACCCGAAGCGCCGCGCGTCCTCCGCGAAGGCCGCCGGCAGCTCGGCGGGCAGCTCGCGCTCGTTGAGCGCCGCCCACGCCGCCGTCCACGCGCGGGCGACGTTCGTCACGTCGTACCCGCCGCCGCCGAGGGCCACGAGGCGCGGCGCCAGCGTCATGATGCGCGCGAGCGCCTGCGTGAAGCCTTGCACGTCGAGCGCCAGGTGCGTGAGGGGATCGGTGCGGTGCGAATCGATCCCGAGCTGGGCCACGATCACGTCGGGCTTGAAGGCGCGCACGAGGGGCGGCACCACGGCGTCGAAGGCGGCGAGGTACACGGCGGAGTCCGTGTACGCCTCCAGGGGCAGGTTCACCGAGAAGCCGACTCCCTCGCCCTCCCCGCGCTCGGCCACGAAGCCGGTGCCGGGGAAGAGCCGCTCTCCTCGTTCGTGGGTGGAAACCGTCATCACGTCGGGGTCGCGATAGAACGCGGCCTGCACGCCGTCGCCGTGATGGGCGTCGATGTCGATGTAGGCCACGCGCAGCCCGCGCGCGCGCAGCGTGAGGATGGCGAGCACGGCGTCGTTGACGTAGCAGAAGCCCGAGGCGCGCTCGCGCATGGCGTGGTGCAGGCCGCCCGCGAAGTGGAAGGCGCGCTGCACCTGACCCGAGGCCACCATGTCGGCGGCGAGCATGGAGCCCGCCGCCACCAGGCGCGCGGCCTGCCAGAGCCCGGGGAAGACGGGGTTGTCACCGGCGCCGAGGCCGAAGGCGCAGCCGAGACTCGGTTCCACGCCGCTGTCGGCGTCCTTGAGCACGTCGAGGTACTCGCGCGCGTGGAAGCGCGCGATGTCCGCTTCGGCGGCGGGGGTGGGCTCGCGCACGACGGCGCCGGGCAGGCGCGTCAGCCCGTACGCGTCCATCAGACGCCACGTGAGGCCGAGCCGCTCCATGCGCAGCGGATGGCTCGGCCCGTAGTCGAAGCGGCGCCAGTCATCCGAATGGATGAGGGCGGTCGTTACGGGCGGCGTTGCCACAATCCGGACTTGCCGCCGCTCTTGCGCACGAGCTGGATTTTCTGGATGGTCACGCCCTTCTCCACCGCCTTCACCATGTCGTACACGGTGAGGGCGGCCACGCTCACCGCCATGAGCGCCTCCATCTCCACGCCCGTTTTGTCCACCGTGCGCACGCGCGCTTCCACGACGAGCGCTCCCGGGCGCGCGCGGTCGTCGAAGGTGACGTCCACGCCTGTGATGCGCAGCGGGTGGCAGAGCGGGATCAGCTCGTGCGTGCGCTTGGCGGCGAGGATGCCGGCGGTGCGGGCGACGCCGAGCACATCGCCCTTCGGCGCATTGCCGAGACGGATCGCGCGCAGCGTGGCGGGCTGCATGGTGAGGACGGCGCGCGCGATGGCCTCCCGGGCGCTTTCCGGCTTGTCGGAGACGTCGACCATGCGGGCGTCCCCGCGTGGCGAGAGGTGGGAGAGGCCGCGGAACCCGTCACCGTTGACGGCGTTCCGCGGCCCGGCCTTGCTCCGTTTCTTGACGGTCAGGCGACCACGCCCGGCCGCGTGTGCCGGATGATCTCCTCCATCCGATCCTTGGCCATGAGCTTCAGCTTCTTGAGCTCGCTGACGCGCCACTGTTGGTCCGCCGAGAGCGGGGCCGTCCCCTTGAGCGTCTCCAGTTCCTCGTCGTAGTGATAGTGTTCGGAGCGGAGACGCCGGAACTCCTCGTTCTCGGCCATGAGTCGCTCGATCAGGTTCTCCTGGGTCATCGGCCGACCTCCTTGCATGGCGGGCACATCACAAAACAAACAAAGCCAGGGCCGTGCGGCCGCTGGCTCACGAACTGCCTTCCCCGATACGTCCCCCCGTCCATTGACGTCTCGCTGGCTGCGGGTAATTTCCTTATAGCCCCCGGACCCCCGGGGTGTCAACCGCCGGCGCCGGTCCCGATGACGTGCGCGGCGCTCGCCGTGAACACGGCGATGACGCGTCCACCCGCGAGCAGGCCCAGCTCGCTCACGGAGCGCGGGGTGACGCCGGCCACGAGCGGAAATCCACAGTCGACGACCACGTGCGTGCCGTGGGCGGAGGCGGTGACGCTCACGACGACACCGGGCAGCGCGTTGCGGGCGCTGGACGGGCCGGGCGGCTCGGCGGCAGGCGCGAGCGTGACGTCCTCGGGGCGGATGCCGATGCGCACGCGCGCGCCCGGCGGGGCGGCGGCGGCGATCTCGAGCCGCCGTCCACCCACGTCGACCACCGTGACGCCGCCCTCGCGCGAGAGCACGGTGCCGGTCACGATCGTCTCCACCCCCACGAAGCGCGCGACCTCCTCGGAGGCGGGCGCGTAGAAGACGCGCGCCGTCTCGTCCACCTGGCGCACCCGACCGTCCATGAGCACGGCCACGCGGTCGGCGAGCGCGAGCGCCTCGTTGCGGTCGTGAGTGACGAGCACCGCCGTCACCCGATCGGCGCGCAGGATGGCGCCCAGCTCCGGCACCAGCGCCGCCCGCGTGGGCGAGTCGAGACCGGAGAACGGCTCGTCGAGCAGCAGCACCTCGGGCTCCAGCACGAGGGCACGCGCGAGCGCCACGCGCTGCGCCTCGCCGCCGGACAGCCACCGCGCCGAGCGCTCCCGCAGGGCCGCGATGCCGAAGCGCTCGAGCCAGCGCTCG
>CAYQQT010000608.1:0-2798 GCA_964419375.1 uncultured bacterium | reverse complement strand
AACGCTGGAACCCGCGCAGGGCGCTTCCCCCTACGGGGATCACGAGGCGCGACAAAAATGCCCAGATCCTAGGCGGCGAGGAGCTCGCGACTGAGACGTAGGCCGCCTACGTCGCAGGGAGCGAGCGACGAGCCAACGGACGAACATGGGCGTTTTTTCGCGCCTCGTGATCCCCGAAGGGGGGCAGCGCCCTGCGGCTAGGCCGGCGCTGGCGCTTCGGAGAAGGGGCGCGTGCGCAGGATGCGCGCGATGTCCTCGGAGTCGAGCGACTCGCGCTCGAGGAGCGCGCGCGCGAGCGCGTGCAGCTTCTCGAGGTTCTCCTCGATGATCTGGCGCGCGCGCGTGGCGCAGTCCATCACAATGCGCTTGATCTCGCTGTCGATGGTGAGCGCGGTGTCCTCGCTGTAGTCCTTGTGGCGCGCCATCTCACGGCCGAGGAAGATGTGCTCCTCGGCCTTGCCGAAGGTGAGCGGCCCCAGCTTCTCCGACATGCCCCACTCGCACACCATCTTGCGCGCCATCTCGGTGGCCTTCTCGAGGTCGTCACCGGCGCCCGTCGTCTGCTGCAGGAGCACGATCTCCTCCGCCGTGCGGCCGCCGAGCAGGATGGTGATCCGGTTGATCAGGTAGTCGCGCGAGTAGTTGTACTTGTCGTCCGTGGGCAGCTGCATGGTGAGGCCGAGCGCGCGCCCGCGCGGGATGATCGTCACCTTGTGGAGGGGATCGGCGCCGGGCAGGAAGTCCGCCACCAGCGCGTGCCCCGCCTCGTGGTAGGCGATGATCCGCTTCTCGGAGTCGCTGATGATCATCGAGCGCCGCTCCACGCCCATGAGAACCTTGTCCTTGGCGTTCTCGAAGTCGGGCATCTCGACGAGCTTCTTGTTCTGCCGGGCGGCGAGGAGCGCGGACTCGTTCACGAGGTTGGCGAGGTCGGCGCCCGAGAACCCCGGCGTGCCGCGCGCCAGCACCTTCAGCTCGACGTTCGGCGCGAGCGGGACACGGCGCGCGTGCACGCGCAGGATCTCTTCCCGTCCCTTCACGTCCGGCCGCGGCACCACCACCTGCCGGTCGAAGCGCCCGGGGCGCAGGAGCGCGGGATCGAGGACGTCGGGCCGGTTGGTGGCGGCGATGAGGATGACGCCTTCGTTCGTCTCGAAGCCGTCCATCTCCACCAGCAGCTGGTTCAGCGTCTGCTCGCGCTCGTCGTGGCCGCCGCCGAGGCCCGCGCCTCGGTGCCGTCCCACGGCGTCGATCTCGTCCATGAAGATGATGCAGGGCGCGTGCTTCTTGCCCTGTTCAAAAAGGTCGCGGACGCGCGAGGCGCCCACGCCCACGAACATCTCTACAAAATCGGAGCCCGAAATCGAAAAGAACGGAACGCTCGCTTCACCCGCAATCGCCCTCGCGAGCAGCGTCTTACCGGTGCCGGGCGGACCCACGAGGAGCACGCCCTTGGGGATCTTGCCGCCGAGCTTCTGGAATTTCTGCGGGTCCTTAAGGAAATCGATGATCTCGCGCAGCTCTTCCTTCGCTTCGTCGACGCCGGCGACATCCTGGAACGTGACTTTGTTTTGTTTATCCGAAATTAGCCGCGCGCGCGCCTTGCCGAAGGAGAGCGCCTTGGCGCCGCCGCCCTGCATCTGGCGCATGAAGAAGATCCAGACGCCGATGAAGAGCAGCATGGGGACCCACTGGAGAAATATCGCGTACCACGGGTTGCTGTCCGGAGGCTTCACCGCGATGCGGACGCCGCGGTCGCGCAGCATCTTGATGAGGTCCGGGTAATCGACGATGTACGTGCGCTGCGTCTGCGAGCCGTCCTTGAGCGCGTAGGTGACGAGGTTGCCGCGGATGACCACGGATTCCACGCGTCCCTGCTCGATCGCCTTGAGGAATTCCGAGAAGTTGGGAGACTCCTGTCCACCGGGTTGGGTGTTGCTGAACACGGTGAAGAGGAGGATGACGATGAGACCGATCACCATCCAGAGGGCAAGGTTCTTGTAGACCTGGTTCATGAGTTTTCAGTGTAGCACAGGCCCGGAATGACCCGGCCCGGCGGCACGTTACGGAGCCCATCGAGTATCGAGGAGCTCCACGGCTTCGCCGGGGAGCTTCCGAGCGTCGGGGGGATTGGGGGACGTCGAGGCCCCCATCTGAATCCAATCGCCCCCCATCCAACTAATCCTCATCGAGGGCGGCCACGTAGGGCAGGTTCCGGTAGAGCCCGCCGAAGTCGAAGCCGTAGCCCACCACGAACACGTTGGGGATGGTGAAGCCCACGTAGTCCACCGTGACGTCCACCTGCCGGCGCTCGATCTTGTCCACCAGCGCGCACACCTTGACGCTCAGCGGGTGGCGGGCCTCGAGGTTGCGCTTGAGATAGGACAGCGTGAGCCCGGTGTCCACGATGTCCTCCACGATGAGGACGTGGCGGCGCTCGACCGACATCGACAGGTCGGAGATGAGACGCACCTGTCCCGACGACTTGGTGGTGCCGGAGCCGTAGCTGGCGAGGCCGATGAAGTCGGTGGTGAGGCTGATGGGGATGGCGCGGATGAGATCGGCCATGAAGAGGAAGGCGCCCTGCAGGACGCCCACGAGGATCGGGTTGTCGTGCTCGTAGTCCCGTCCGATCTGCGCGCCCAGCTCGGCGATGCGCGCGCGCAGCTCCTCCTCGCTGATGAGGACGCGCCCCGGACGGTGGGCCGCCATCAGCGTGTGGTGACGAACGTCGAGAGCGTGCGCTCGACGCCCAGGCGCGCCGCCGCCGCGCGCGCGGCCTCCCGCGTGGCGAAGGC
>CAYQQT010000607.1:0-2800 GCA_964419375.1 uncultured bacterium | reverse complement strand
ACTAGTGGAGCCTGTCGGAATATCGAGGAGCGCCACGGCTTTGCCGGGGTGCTGCCGAGCGCTTGGGGGGTTTGGGGGGCCCTTCGAGGCCCCCCATCCAACTAGTCGAGGAAGTGCTGCAGCTGCAGGAGGATCTCGGCCTCGAACTCCTCGAGAGACTGGCCGAAGGCGTTGCGGAACGCGCTCGCGCGGTGCTCGGAGCTCAGTCGCCCGAAGTAGGAGACGAGCTGCGGGAAGCCGTCGCGCTCGATGAGGTAGTCGACCATGAGGAAGGCGAGGTGGTAGGTCTCCACCGAGCCCTCTTTCTGGTGGCGCAGGGTGAAGCCGCGCGGCGTGCCGAGGCTCGCGAGATCCAGGCGCGCGCGCGCGAATGCCGGCTGGTTCCGCGCGCGGCTCGCGGCCTCGTCGCGATGCTGGGCGAGCGTGGCGCCCACGCCGAGGCGCTCCAGCACCTGATAGGCGACGTGCTCGGACATGCCCTCGGCCAACCATTGCTCGGCGCGGCCCTCGTCGCCCGCGAGATGGAACTGCGCGACGTGCGTCAACTCGTGGGCCACGAGGCGCAGCCATTCCACGCGCGCCTTCGCCGCCCGCGAGTGCAGCAGCACGCGGCCGGGGCGCGCGAGGCCGACGGCAAAGCCGGCCAGCTCGTCCACGCCCTGCGGGCTCACCCATGCTTCGTCGATCAATCCCTGCCGGAACTTCTCGCGTGAGTCGTAGATGAACACGCCCACGGTGGCGGGCAGCGGCAAGCCGATATCCCGGGTGAGGATGGTCTTCACCGTCTCCACGGCCTCCACGTGCGTCGGCCCCGCGTGCGCGGAGGTGGCGGCGAGGAGTGAGACGAGGGCACCGATGGCCAGGCGCAGGATCAATTGAACCAGCCGTCGCGCGTGATCGCGGCCTGAAGCTCCTCGATGTGCACGCGCTCGCGCACGAGCAGCGCGCGGGGGCCGTCACTACGCTCGTTGCGCTCGAGGCGTCTCAGGATGAGGGCGACACGGAGGTACGGGAGCTGCCAGCCGGGGACCGCGTGTCTTCGTATCATCGTGGTTCTGTAAAGCAACCCGACTGCCACACCGATTCGCCGCTAACTGTGTGTCGTTACTCACGATGTACAGAATGCTGGCGGCGCGGCCTCGGGGAGTTCCTCCGCCCTCCGGGAGGTTCTCCCCGGACAGCGCGACGCGGCTGCTAAGAAACGGCGCAGGGCGCTCAAAAATCCTAGGTCGGAATATCGAGGAGCACCACGGCTTTACCGGGGTGCTGCCGAGCGTTTGGGGAGCTTGGGGGGCCCTTCGAGGCCCCCCATCCAACCAGACCACGTAGGCCGCCTAACGTCGCAGGGAGCGAGCGACGAGCCAACGACGGAGATGGGCGTTTTTCAGCGCCCTGCGGCGGCGGCGGTGAGGGCGGCGAAAAGGCTGCGCGCGGCAGGATCGCGTTCGACGAGGTCCTCCGGATGCCACTGGACGGCCACGACGAAGCGGTCGCCCTCCATCTCGACGGCCTCGATGACCCCGTCGGGCGCCCACGCGACTTCCCTGAGACCCTCGGCGAGCCGCTTGATCGCCTGGTGATGGAAGCTGTTCACCTCGATCTCGGGGCCGCCGACGATCGACGCCAGGCGCGTGCCTTCCCCCATCACCTTGACGGCGTGCGTGGGCTGGTCGCGCGGCTCTTTCTGGCTGTGAGCGATGGGGCTGGGCTTGTCCGCGGGCAAGTCCTGGTACAGCGTGCCGCCGAGCGCCACGTTGAGCACCTGAAGCCCGCGGCAGATGGCGAGGAGTGGCACACCGTCGCCCAAGGCGCGCTCGACGATCTCGAGCTCGAGCGCGTCGCGCAGCGGCGACACCTCCGCCACCGTCGGATGTGCGGGCTCCTTGAAGCGCGCGGGATCGATGTCGCCGCCGCCGGTGAGCAGCACGCCGTCCAGGCGCTCCCAGAGCGCGCGGCGCGCCTGCTCCGACAGGTGCGGCGGCAGCAGCACCGGAATGCCGCCCGCGCCCTCGACGGCGCGCAGGTACGAGGCGTTGACGTACGCACGCTCGGGAGACTTGTCGACGGTGACGGACGTGGTGATGCCGATGAGCGGGGCCGGCATGTATGCAGACTAGCACGGGTTTCGCGGTATCATGACGCCCATGAGCCTCGACTCCGTCACCGCCCAGCAGGGATCCACAGGGCATCGTCCCACCGCCACCGTGCAATCAATAGGTACGCGCTGGGCGGTCGCCGCCGGTCACACGCTGGCCTCGGAGGCAGCGGCGCGGGTGCTGGCGGCAGGGGGCAATGCCATCGACGCCGGCGTGGCCGCCGGCTTCTGCCTCGGCGTCGTCCATCCCGACATGGTGAGCGTGGCCGGTGTGGCGCCCATCCTCGTTCACGTCGCGACCACCAAGCAGACGTGGCAGGTCTCCGGCGTCGGTCCGTACCCGCGCGCCGCGAGCGCGCAGTACTTCCACTCGCGCCACGGCGGCCAGATTCCGCCGGGGCTGCCGCGCACGGTGGTGCCGGCGGCGCCCGACGCGTGGTGCACGGCGCTGGAGCGCTGGGGCACGATGTCGTTCGCCGACATCGCCTCCGCCGCCATCGATCACGCCGAGCGCGGCGTGCCCGTGTCGGACTTCTCCGCCTTCCAGATGACGAGCAATGCCGACAAGTATCGCCGCTGGCCCACCTCCGCCGCGCTCTACCTGAAGGACGGGCGCGCGTTCCGGGCGGGCGAGCTGCTCGTGCAGAAGGAGCTGGGGGAGACGCTGCGGCGGATGGCGCGCGCGGAAGCGGCGGCAGGCGGCAC
>CAYQQT010000606.1:0-2809 GCA_964419375.1 uncultured bacterium | reverse complement strand
GCCGGGGGCGTCACCCGTACGACCGACTGCGTCGTGGTCGGCGCCGAGCCCGGCGCCAAGCTTGCGCGGGCGCGCGCGCTCGGTGTGCCGACACTCGACGAGAGCGCGTTCCTCGCGCTGCTGCGGTGAGTCATGGCGACGACGACGGTCAGCTTCGAGGAGGCGCGACGCCGCATGGTGGAGCGGCAGCTCCTCGCCCGCGGGATCGTCGACCCGCTGGTGCTGGCGGCGATGGGGAAGCTGCCGCGCGAGAAGTTCGTCTCCGCTGGCCAGGCTGCGCTCGCATACCGGGACGGGCCAGTGGCGATCGGGGAGGGGCAGACGATCTCGCAGCCGTACATCGTCGCGCGCATGACGGCGGCACTCAGATTGGTGCTCACGGACCGGGTCCTCGAGATCGGGACGGGTTCTGGGTACGCCGCGGCAGTGCTCGCGGAGATTGCTGCTGAAGTCTACACGGTGGAAAGGCTCCCCGTGCTGGCGGAGCGTGCCCGACAGCGTCTCACGCAACTCGGGTATGTGAACGTCCACGTCCTCACCGGGGACGGGACGCTCGGCTGGCCCGAGCATGCGCCATACGATGCGATCGTCGCGACGGCCGGCGGGCCCAGGACCCCGCAGGCGCTCCTCGACCAGCTCGCGATCGGCGGGCGCCTGGTGATCCCGCTGGGGCCGGACCCGTACGAGCAGCGTCTGGTGCGGATCGTCCGCGCGACCGCGGAAGAATATCAGCGCGAGGAGCTCGAGGCGGTTGCTTTCGTGCCTCTGATCGGAGCGCAGGGCTGGCCAACGGGCGTGAGTGGGTCATGACGCTCGTGATCGAAGCCCTCCGCCAATCGCCTGTCGCCGCGCGCCGGGTCGAGCTGGTCGAGCGGAAGGGCCTCGGCCACCCCGACACGATCTGCGACTCGCTCGTCGAGGCGATCGCGATCGCCCTGAACCGCATGTACCGCGAGCGGACGGGCGCGATCCTCCACTACAACATCGACAAAGCGCTGCTCGCCGCGGGCCAGTGCGTGAAGGGCTTCGGCTGGGGCGAGCTGAAGCGCCCCATGACGCTGTTCGTGGGAGATCGCGCGACGTTCGAGGCCGACGGCGAGACGCTGCCGGTCGAGGCGACGATGCGCGAGGCCGTTGATGCCTGGGTCGCGACGCATCTGCCGCGCGTGCGCCCGGGACGGGATCTGGAAGTGCGCAGCGTGCTCGCGCCGGGCTCGGTGGAGCTGCGCCGGATCTTCGAGGCGGCCGCCGTCGTCGTGTCGAACGACACGTCGGGCGCGTCCGGCCACGCGCCCTTCAGCCCCACCGAGGCGACGGTCCTCGCCGTCGAACGCTTCCTGAACGGCACCGAGTTCAAGACGCGCTTTCCGGACACGGGCGAGGACGTCAAGGTGTTCGGTGCGCGCGAGGACGATCGCCTGCGCCTCACCATCGCCATGCCGCTCGTCTGTGTCGCCACGGCATCGGAGGCCGCCTACTTCATCCGCAAGGAGGAAATCCTCGGCGCGCTCGCCGAAAAGTTCCGCGACGTGCCCTTTGCGGTCGACTGGCGCTTGAACAATCTCGACGCGCGCGGCCGCGGCGCCGATGGCGCCTACCTCACCGTCACCGGCACGTCGGCCGAGGACGCCGACTCCGGACAGGTCGGGCGCGGCAACCGAGCCAACGGCCTCATCGCCTTCGCACGCCCCGCGAGTGGGGAGGCCGCTGCGGGCAAGAACGCGGTGGCCCACGCAGGGAAGATCTACAGCGTCTTGAGCCAGCGCCTGGCCCACCTGGTCCATCGGCGCTGCCCGGAGCTCCTCGAGGTGTACGTGCATCTCATGGCGCGGATTGGCGAGCCGGTCGATCGTCCGTGGGCAGGCGTGCAGGTGATCCTGCCTGAGTCGCTCGCGTTGAGCGACGTCGAACGAACGATCCGCGATGTGGTGGACAGCGAAGTTGCCCGCTTACCGGCGTTCCGCGAGGAGCTGGTGAGAGGCGAACATCCGGTTTCCTGAACGCCGGCTTCAGGCTCCGGGGGCGCGCGAAGCCGCAGGTCAAGAAAGGCTGAGCGCGCGAGACGGCGTGTAGCGACGGTCGGGACGCTGGCGGCGATCGCGGGGCCTGCCCGCTGGTCCAGCGCCCCCGGCCGTCGTATTCATCACGTCATGAGGCAGCGACAGGACGGCCGAGGCTCCGCGAGAGTGCCGTGGAGACGTGCGCCATCTCGTTGCCGAGCAACATGAGCACATCGTCCAGCGCGATGATTCCTTTGACCGTACCGGCCCCGTTGACGATCGGCAGGCGGCGGACCCCGGCGCTGCTGAACGTCTTCACGGCGTCGAACAGTCCCTGATCCTCGCGAAGCACGCGGGGATTGCGGTGCATCACCGTGTTCACCAGCGTCTTCGTCGGATCGTTGCCGGCCGCGACGACGTCGACGGTGATGTCGCGGTCAGTCAAGATCCCGATCGGTTTGCGCGAGTTCACCACCACGAGCGCGCCGACCTTCTTCGTGCGCATTAGCCGCGCCGCCTCCTGGATCGACGCGTCCGGGGCGATGGTCACGACAGGCTTGATGGACATTTCTCCGATCATGGGCTTCCTCCTGGGCAGGCTTGTACGTCGCCGGTGGAACCAAGAGCAAGAGGCGCGCCGAGTCGGTTCGTTGAAATGCCGCGATGTTACGAGCGAGTCCTCGCGCTCCGCCGTCGCGCCGGCGGGGAGCATGCGCCCCAGTGGGGCGCCGAGGCACACCACTGCCGGGCTCGTCCTCCGAGACATCCGGATAAGCCGTCGGAATCGCTCGCTTGTCGTCGGCGCCGAC
>CAYQQT010000605.1:0-2817 GCA_964419375.1 uncultured bacterium | reverse complement strand
CCACGGCGCCGCCGCGCCCGCAGACCGCCGCCGCTCCCACGCCGCCGCCGCTGGGGCGACCGTCAGGCTCGGCGCTCGGATCGGGCGCGGTGACGCTGAACGTCTCCGACTTTCCGTTCGCGTGGTACCTGAGCGCGATCCATCGCAAGGTCACCGCGGAGTGGGCGGCGCGGGCGCTGGAAGGCCGGCAGCCGGTGGCCGTGTTCGAGATCGGCCGCAATGGTCAGGTCACCAAGCTGTCGATCGAGAAATCCTCGGGCAATCCGTATTACGACCAGGCGGCGCTTCGCGCCATCACCGGCGCCAACCCTTTTCCGCCCCTGCCGGAGGAGTTCAAGGAGCCATTCTTGAGAGTCCACCTCGGCTTCAATTTCGCCAGCGAGCGAGGGTAACCCGTGACACGACGACGACTCTGCGCACTCGCGCTGCTCATCATCGCCCTCCTGGGCCCGGTGCCGACGCCGCCCGCGCCGCACGCGCAGGGCGTCGACGTCTTTCTCAACGTCACCGGCGGCGGCTCGAAGAAGCTGAACATCGCCATTCCCGACTTCGCGCCCGTCGCCGGCGGCAACACGGCGAGCACGGGCAGGATGCTGGCGACGGTGGCGGGCGCCGATCTCAACTTCTCCGGACTCTTCAGCGTGGTGGCGGCCACCGGCGCCATCCCCGCCAACAATCCCGCCGCGCTCAAGCAGTCGTGGACGGAGTTCGCGGCGGCGGGCGCGCACGCGGGCCTGCACGGGCTGATCGCGGCGCGCGGCGACCGTCTCGAAGGCGAGATGCGCCTGTACGACCTCACCTCTCCCGAATTTCGGCTCATCGCGTCCAAGAAGTTCGACGTGCCCGCCGCGCAGGCGCGCCGGCTCGCGCACAAGATGGCGGACGAGGTGGTCTTACAGTTCACCGGCGAGCCCGGCATCGCGGACACGAAGATCGCGTACGTGCTGGGGCCGCGCGGCGCCAAAGAGATCCTCATGGCCGATTACGACGGCGCGGGGCCGGCGCCGGTCACGCGTAACGGCTCCATCAACCTCAGCCCCGTGTGGAGTCCCGACGCGCGCTCGCTCGCGTACACGTCGTACCGGCAGGGCTACCCCGATCTCTACCGCGCCTTCCCCTTCGAGCGCCGCCCCGAGCAGACGCTTGCGGCCTTCTCCGGCATCAACTCGTCGCCCGCGTTCAGCCCCGACGGCCGGAGCCTCGCGATGACGCTCTCGAAGGACGGCAACCCCGAGATCTACGTCCTCACGCTGGCCACCGGCACCATGCGCCGGCTCACGCGCCACGCGGGCATCGACACCGAGCCCGCGTGGGCGCCCACCGGACGCCAGATGGCGTTCATCTCCGATCGCGGCGGCAGCCCGCACCTCTACGTCATGGACGCGGAGGGCGCGAACGTGCGCCAGCTCACGTCGGGCGGATTTCACACGCAGCCGCGCTGGTCGCCGAAGGGCGACACCATCGTGTACACGTCCCGTCAGGGCGTGCACGATCTTTGGGCGATCAACGCGGACGGCTCGAGCCCACGGCGGCTCACCGCGGGCACCGGCGACAATCAGGGCGCGACGTGGTCGCCGAACGGGCGGCACCTCGCCTTTCAGTCCAATCGTGAAGGCCGCTGGCAGATCTTCGGCATGCTGGCGGATGGGACCGCGCAGGAGCCGATTACGCGGGCTGCGGGAGACGCCACAAGTCCGGCGTGGTCGCCTCGCCTGCCGTGATAGGATTTGTCGTGGTTTTCGAGAACCCCGTCGTCGGGGCAGGTCAAAAGGAGGCCTCATGCTAACCCGGTGCTCAACCATCATCGCAATGTCGTTGCTGGTGTCTGCCGTCCTTCTGACCGGTTGCGCCAAGCGTCCGGCCACTACTGCGGCCGCCGCGCCCGCGCCCACCGGTTCTTCCGGCACCACCGGCCCCGGCAGCACTGGGACCAGTAGTGGCGGCTCGCAGGCGCAGCCCGGAACTACGGGAGGGGCCGTCACGCAGCCGGGCTCGAGCGGCGGGACCGCCCCCAGCGGCGGCGCCGGTACGCAGTCTCCGACGTCCACCGCCCGTCCCGCCATCCGTGACTTCGCGGCGGACTCGAACCTCGGCGACATCTTCTTCGATTTCGACAAGTACGACATCCGCCAGACGGACACGCGGACCCTCGACGGCAACGCGCAGTGGCTGAAGTCGAACCCCAATCACCTCGTCCTCATCGAGGGGCACTGCGACGAGCGCGGCACCAACGAGTACAACCTGGCGCTCGGCGAGCGGCGGGCGAAGTCGACCATGAACTACCTCGTCTCGCAGGGCGTGCAGGCCAACCGCATCACCGTCATCAGCTATGGTGAGGAGCGGCCGTCGTGCACAGAGAAGACGGAACAGTGCTGGGCCAAGAACCGGCGCGCCCACTTCCTCGTCAAGCCCCGCTAGGCACGGCTGCGGCTGATCGCGCGGCGAGCGGAGGGGTGCTCCTCCTGCTCGCCGCGTTGCTTTTCGGCGGGTGTGCCGGCGTCGCCGACGTCACCGGCACCGCCACGCAGACGGATCTCTACCAGCTCCGCGCCGACCTTACCGCCGTCAACCAGACGGCGCAGCGCGCGCGCACGGAGACGGAAGCCCTCGCGGCGCAGACGGAGCGGCGCGCCCGCGAGCGCGCGGCCGAGGACGAGCGGCGGACCCAGGCGCTCACCCAGCGCCTTGATACGCTGACGACCGCGGTCACCGCGCTCACCGGGCGCGTCGACGACCTGACGGCCCGCGTGGACCTGCTCAACCGCCAGTCGCGCGCCGCCGCGCCGCCGGCGACCACCGCCACGCCGCCGGCACCCG
>CAYQQT010000604.1:0-2827 GCA_964419375.1 uncultured bacterium | reverse complement strand
ATGATCGTCCTCGATCCGACCGGCTATCCACCGAAGATCGCGCCCAAGGTGCTGGCGCCGCGCCTGGACACGCTGAACGGCCGCACCGTCTATCTCGTCGACTGCCGCTTCGACGACTCCGACGTGTTCCTCACGCAGATGCAGGCGTGGTTCGCCGAGCACATGCCAGGCGTGACGACCGTCTTCAAGCCCATCTCGAGCGTCTATCTGGTCGACGATCCGAAGACGTGGGAGGAGATCAAGGCGCGCGGCCACGCCGCGATCCTCGGCGTCGGCCACTGAAGCACCTGCGCGCCGGCGGTCGCCGCGCACGCGATGACGATCGAAGCGAAGTACGGCGTGCCCACCGTGGCCATGCACACCGACAAGTTCGACAAGGTCGTGCGCTCGGTGGCCGAGGTGAACGGCATGCCGGACCTGGCGCAGGTCTTCGTGCCCCAGCCGATCATGGGCAAGACGCCGGCGCAGCTGCGCGCCTACGTGGACGGCAAGGATCCGATCACGGGCCGCCCGGTCATGCAGGAAGTCATCGAGGGGCTCACGCAGCCTTGCCTGGGCGCGTCCGCGGCCGTGAAGTACGACAGGTCGACGCCGCGCCTGGTCGAGGCCGACACCGAGGACAAGCTCCACGCGCTGTTCCTCGAGCGGAACTGGACGGACGGGCTGCCGATCGTGCTGCCGACGGAGGAGCGCGTGGCCGCCATGCTGGCGCGCACGCGGCGCAAGCCCGACGAGATCGTCGGGCGCATGCGCTCCACGCACTTCCGCGAGTACTGGGAATACACAGTGGAGAAGGTCGCGGTGAACGCCGTGATGGCGGGCGCGCGGCCCGAGTATTTCCCGGTGATCCTCGCGCTGGCCGCGACGGGTGTCACCGCGCGCAGCTCATCCTCGAGTGCGATGGCGAGCATGGCGGTCGTCAACGGGCCGGTCTGCAGCGAGATCGGCATGAACGCGGGCACGGGCGCGATGGGCCCGTACAACCACGCCAACGCCACGATCGGCCGCGCGTACGGACTGCTGTCGCAGAACGGGCAGGGCGGCTCGGTGCCCGGGCTCTCCTACATGGGCAACCAGGGCAACAACTACGCCTACAACAGCATCACCTTCGCCGAGAACGAGGAGCGCAGCCCGTGGGAGCCGTTCCACGTCCAGCACGGGCTCGGCGCCGCCGACAGCGCCGTCAGCGTCTTCTCGGGCGTGCGCTCGACGGCCTTCACGCTCGGCCTGCGTGAGAAGCACTGGCGCGAGCATGTGCGCCACATGCTGCGCGGCATGGATCCCCACGGCCCGCCCGCGCTGCTGCTCGATCCCATCGCCGCGCGGCAGTTCGTCGACCGCGGCGGGTTCGCGAAGAAGGACGCGCTGATCGACTGGCTCTACGAGACAGCGCGCATGCGCGCGAGCGAGTACTGGGACTACCAGCTCATCCAGAACTACGTCTACCCGCGCGCGACGTTTGGCGAGGAGCCGTGGGCCACCAAGCTGAAGGTGGCGCCCGACGCGGAGATCCCCATGTTCCGTCGCGAGGACATCCACGTGATCGTCGTCGGCGGTGAGACGAACGGCTACTGGCGCATCATGGGCTGCAACTACCAGAAAACGGTGTCGGTCGACGACTGGCGCTAGCGAGGATTATTCAGGAGCGGAGATTGGCTTGGGGGTGCGAGGACCACGTGGATGGTGGCCGAGTCGGTCCGAGGGTGGCTGGGCTCCATCGACACGCCTTGTCCGGTTCTGGTGAGTGGGAAACGGGTCCCTGCACCCCCAAGCCAATCTCCGCTCCTGAATAATCCGGGCTGTGGGCCATGGGGCCGACGCTCGCGCGGGAGGTTTGTCGGCTTTTCGCGTACCATGTCGCGACATGAGTGACCGGGGCATCCACCTCGTCCGCGAGCACCTCGCCAAGCTGCCGCCGTCCAGCACCCTCACGATCGAGCAGCGGCGCGCGCAGTACGAGCGCGCCGAGCGCGTCTTCCCCACGCCGGCCGACGTGGCCATCGAGCACGTGAAGGCTCCCGAGCGGACCGCGGAGTGGCTGCGGCCACCGGATGTCCGCTCCGACGCCGCCGTGCTCTATCTCCACGGCGGCGGCTACGTGATCGGCTCGCCGCGCTCTCACCGTCATCTCGCCGCCGCCATCGCGCGCGCGGCGGGGACGCGCGCGCTGCTGCTCGACTACCGGCTCGCGCCCGAGCACCCCTTCCCCGCCGCGCTCGACGACGCGGTGGCCGCATACGAGTGGGTGCTCGCCCACGGCATCGCGCCCGCGCGCATCGTGGTGGCAGGCGACTCCGCGGGCGGCGGCCTCACGGTGGCCATGCTGCTCGCCCTGCGCGAGCGCCGCCTGCCGCGGCCCGCTGGCGGCGTCTGCATCTCACCCTGGGTCGATCTGACGTTCGGCGGCGCCAGCTACACGACGCGCGCCGCCGCCGATCCCATCGTCACCCGCGAGGGCATCAAGGCGATGGCAGAGGCCTACGTGGGCACGGGGGATCGCAAGGCGCCGCTGATCTCGCCGCTCTTCGCCGACCTGCGCGACCTGCCGCCCCTGCTCGTCCACGTCGGCACCGACGAGGTGCTGCTCGATGATGCGCGCGGCCTCGCCGAGCGAGCACGCTCGGCTGGCGTCGACGTCACACTCGAAGAATGGCCTGCGATGATCCACGTTTGGCACTGGTTCCTTCCGATGCTCGATGAGGCCCAGGGGGCCGTCGCCAACATCGGTACGTTCGTGCGCGCCCGCATCGCCTGACGGGCGCTAGACTAGGGGCCTGTCGGAATATCGAGGAGCGCCACGGCTTTGCCGGGGCGCTGCCGAGCGCTT
>CAYQQT010000603.1:0-2849 GCA_964419375.1 uncultured bacterium | reverse complement strand
GCTGCCGAGCGCTCGGGGGGCTTGGGGGGCCCTTCGAGGCCCCCCATCCAACTAGGTCGTGACGGCCGCCACCTGGCGGGAAACGAGGCGCGCGTAGAGGCCTCCCTCGGCCAGCAGGTCGTCGTGGCGGCCGCTCTCCGCGATGCGGCCCTCGTGCAGCACCGCGATGAGGTCCGCATCGCGCACGGTGGACAGGCGATGGGCGATCACCAGCGTCGTGCGGTCGCGGGCAAGCGCCTCCAGCGCCTGGCGCACCATCGCCTCGTTCACGGCGTCGAGGTGCGACGTGGCCTCGTCCAGGATCAGGACCGGCGCGTCCTTGAGAAACGCGCGCGCGATGGCCACGCGCTGGCGCTGGCCGCCCGACAGCTGCATGCCGCGCTCGCCCACCACCGTGTCGGTGCCCTCCGGCAGCGCCTCGATGAGATCGCCGAGCGATGCGCGCTCGAGGGCCGCGCGCAGCTCCGGCGCGGTGGCGCCGGGGCGTGCGAGGAGCACGTTGGCGCGCAGCGTGTCGTTGAAAAGATAGGTGTCCTGCGCGACGAGCGCGATCTCGCGCCTGAGATCGTCGAGGCGCCACGCCCGAAGATCGTGGCCGGCGAGGCGGATGTCGCCCGCGTCCGGATCCCAGAAGCGCAGGCACAGGTGCGCGATGGTCGTCTTGCCCGCGCCCGACGACCCCACCAGCGCCACCGTGCTGCCGACGGGGACGGTGAGTGACGCCCCGTTCAGCGCGGGCCGCCGGCGGCCGGGATAGGTGAAGGTCACGTGCCGGATCTCGATGGCCGGCACGGCCGACCGTAACCGCGCGCGCATCTGTGCCTCCGTCGCCTCCACCGGCACGCCCGGCCCGTCCTGCACCGGTACCGGCTCCGAGTGGATCGCGTGCACCCGCCGCGTCGCGCCCAGCGTGTCCGCGAGCTGGCGGCCCACCTGTGAGACCTCCCACAGCGGCACGAAGGCCGACAGCGCGAGCAGCGTGAGCAGGGGCAGCGTGGCGCCCTCGAGCCTGCCCGCCGCCACCATGGACGCGCCCACGGCCACGATGGTGAGGCCGCCGAGCGCGGTCACCGCCTCGTGGAGCGCGCCTTCACGCGCGAGATCGGCCAGCAAGGGCAGGCGCGCGCCGAGGTAGGCGCGGGCGCGCGCCGACAGCTCCTCGCCGCGCGCGCTCTCTCGCTGGAAGGCGACGATCTCGCCGATGCCCTGGATGGAGTCGACGGTGTGCGCGCTGAGGTCGCCGGAGATCTCGCGCGCGCGCGAGCCCAGATGGTCGATGCGCGCACGGCGCAGCACGGGGCTGAGGGCGGCATAGAGCAGGAAGGGCACGAGGGCCGCCGCCAGCGGCCAACCGAATCCGATGAGCGTGGCCAGCACCGCGAGCGGCACGATGACGGCGACGAGCACGGGCGTGACCGTGTGCGCGAAGAAGTATTCGATGAGCTCGACGTCGTGCGTGGCCACCGCCACGAGGTCGCCACTGCGCCGCCGCGTCAGGTAGGCGGGCGCGAGCGCGTCCACCGCGCGATAGAGCGCCAGGCGCATGTCGCTCAGCAGGCGGTAGGCCATGTCGTGCGCCAGCCACG
The DNA here is from genome assembly GCA_964419375.1 of uncultured bacterium. Taxonomy (GTDB): domain Bacteria; phylum Methylomirabilota; class Methylomirabilia; order Rokubacteriales; family CSP1-6; genus JBBDXO01. The sequence continues at coordinate 1,263 of CAYQQT010000603.1, read as the reverse complement.
ACTCCAGCCAGTGCAGCAGCCCCGCCATCGGCGCCGTGACCGCGAGCGCCACCAGCAGCGCGCCGAAGGGTGCGGCGTCGCCCACCGCACGCACCACGAGAGCGCCCAGCACGCCCACCGCCATGAGCGCGGCCACGCGCGCGATGCCGAGCACGAAGGTCACGCCGAGGCGCCCGCGGTAGCCGCGGATCATCCGCACCAGCACGGGCAGCGCCTGGGACCAGCGAAGCGCCTCGGCGCGCGCGACGCTCGGCGGCGCGCTCGGCTCGGCGGTGTCGTCGCTCTCCGACCCCCCGCCATTGGAGATCTCCGTCGCCACCGCGCGCAGGCCCGCGCTGGCCAGCCCCGGGTCGTGACGGGCGGCCATCTCGAGCTGCGGCGCCATGAGCCGCCAGTACGGACCCTGCCGCGTCATGAGCCCGGTGTGCGTGCCGCTCTCCGTCACGCGGCCGCGGTCCAGCACGACGATGCGGTCGGCGCCGATCACGCTGGAGAGGCGGTGCGCGAAGATGAGCGTGGTGCGGCCCTCCATCAGGCGGTCGAGCGCGGCCTGGATGAGCGCTTCGCTCTCGGCGTCCACGGAGGACAGCGCCTCGTCCAGCACGAGGATGGGCGCATCGCGCAGCAGCGCGCGCGCGATGGCGATGCGCTGGCGCTGGCCGCCCGACAGCCGGACGCCGCGCTCGCCGACCACCGTCTGGTAGCCGTCCGGCAGCCGCGCGATGAACTCGTGCGCGTTGGAGGCGCGCGCCGCCGCCTCGAGCTCGGCCGCCGTCGCCTCCGGCTTGCCCATCCGTAAATTGTCTTCCACGGTGCCGTGGAAGAGGTACGTGTCCTGGCTCACCACCGCGATGTGGCGGCGTAGCTCGGTGAGCGGCAGGGCGCGCACGTCACGTCCGCCCATGAGCACGCGCCCGGCGTCGGGGTCGTAGAAGCGCAGGAGCAGCCGCACCACGGTGGACTTGCCGCTGCCGCTCGGTCCCACGAAGGCCACCCGCTCACCGGCGCCGACGTGGAAAGCGACACCATCGTGCGCGCCGCGCCGCGCCCCCGGATACGCAAAATGCACATCCTCGAAGGCCACCGTTGGCATGACCGGCGACACCTCGGAGGCGGCGCCGGGGGCACCGAGGAGCCGAGCGTCAGGGGGATTGGGGGCCCGTCGAGGCCCCCATGTAAGTCGATCGCGCTGCCGAGCGTCGGGGGGATCGAGGAGCGCCACGGCTGTGCCGGGGCGCTGCCGAGCGTCGGGGGGATTGGGGG